>JAKAPO010000075.1 GCA_021807065.1 bacterium | reverse complement strand
CGAATTCCGGCGGACCTTCCTGCCTACCGCGATGGGCTGGCGCGGCGCCGCGGTTCTTCGCCGCAACGCGGCCGTCGCGCTCGGTAACGCGCTCGATCGCTCTGTGGTGCCCGCGCTCGTGGAATCCCTGGAAACGGATCCGCATCCGATGGTCCGGGCGCACGCGGCCTGGGCTCTGGGGCGGATCGGCTCGCCGGCGGCGATCCGCGGACTGCAGCAGCGGCTCGCGGTAGAGGAAGATGCGAGCGTCCGGGAAGAGATTGCTACCGCACTTTGGCATCTTTGAACAACAGATTCATCTGCCGCTTTACGCGCGATTTGCGGTTGGAGGACAACGCGGCGTTGGCCGCGGCAGCCGAACAGGGCTCCGTGGTGACAGCTCTTATCCTCGACGAGGCGTTGGACGCGTCGCTGCTCCGGTCACCGCGGCGTGCCGCGTTTTTCTGCAGCGCCGTTGCCGCGCTCGACGCTGCCGTGCGCGAGCGCGGTGGTACCTTGAGCGTCAGGCGCGGCGATGCTACTACAGCGCTCGTGCAGCTCGCGCGCGAGTGCCGGGCGGACGGTGTTGCATGGAGCGCATCGTACGATTCGGCCGGCAGAAGAGCCGACGCCGCGCTACAGGGTTCTCTTGAAAGCGCGGGTTTGCGGGCGATCATCGTTCACGACGCTCCCGCGATCCCGCCCGATGAGATAGCGCGCGACGGCACCGGCTACCGAGCCTTCCAACCCTATTTCGAGCGATGGCGTTCGTCGGCTGTCGTCTCGTACGACCGCCCGCTGCTCCTGCGGCTCGCGCCGGCAGAAGGCGACGCCGAGCCGCTTCCGTCACCGGAGCGCTACGGCGCGAAGGCGATCGGAGGCGAAGTAGCCTCGCCGCAGCACGCGGCGGCGCTCCTCGAGCGGTTTCTCGCCGGATCTGCGCTGGCGTATGCTTCGGCACGAAACGTGGCGGCTCGAGACGGAACGTCCAAGCTCGGCCCACAATTGTCATTCGGTACTATCGCGCTGCGGACTGTCGTACGCTCCGTAGTGCGACGCCTCGAGAACCCGTTTCTGTTGAGCGAAGAGCGATCATCGCTCCGCGTCTTCCTGCGTGCGCTCGCGATGCGGGATTTTTTCCTGCAACTCGCTTGGTTCCATCCCGAAAGCGATGAGCAACCGTTGCAGGAGCGCATGCGCGATTTCGTTTTCGCTACGGAACATCCGGCGCTCGACGCATGGCGTGAGGGGAAGACGGGTTTTGCGTTGGTGGACGCCGGCATACGGCAACTGAAAGAGTGCGGTTGGATGCACCCGCACGTGCGCGCTGTCGCTGCATCGTTTCTGTGTTTCGATCTTGGCGTTGACTGGCGGATCGGCCGCGATGTCTGGGACCGCATGTTGGTCGAGGACGATCGCGCGGTTGCGACCGGGAACTGGCAATGGATTGCGGGCGTTGGCGCCGATCTAGCGCAGTATCCGCGCATATACAATCCATTACGGCAGCAACGTCGCTTCGATCCGGAGAGCGCGTACGTGCGCCGCTACGTTGATGAACTGCGTCACCTACCATCGCCGGCGGTAGACCGGTGGCGCGGCATGCCGATGCTCCCAATCTTCGACGGTAGCGCTTATCCGGAACCGGTCCTCGATCACGATACCGCTGCTCGCGCGTTTCTGGAGCGCTATCGCGCGCACGTCGCAGAACAGGAGAGGGGGCAAAGCACCAGGCCGATAAGCTCGCATCCATGAGCCGGCGGAGCACGCTCGCCCGTCTCGCACGGGAGGCGCGTCCATACTATCCACGCATCGTCGTTGCGATGCTCCTGGGAACGCTGGCCGGCGTTCTCAGTCTCGTTCCGCCATCGGCATTCGGCGCGATCGTGGGGCGCGTGCTCGCGCCAAAAGCGGGCCAGCGTCCCGATATTGCCATATTGTATCTCGCGCTGATCGCAACGTTTGCAGCGCTCGTCCTTGCCAATCTGGCCACCTATTTCCAAACGTATCTCACCGCTTGGAGCGGCCAGCACCTCATCGCGCGGTGGCGCATTGCGCTCTTTTCTCGCATGCTGAACCTACCGCTTGGTGAGTTCGATAGATGGCGCCCGGGCGAACTGATCTCGCGGTTCGCAACGGATCTTCAGTTGATGACGGATGCCGTGAGCGTCTCACTGCCGCAGTTCGTCGTGGCTGTGGTGACGTTCGTCTCCTCGTTCGCCATGATGGTGTATCTCGACTGGCTGCTTACGCTCACGCTGGTCGTCGTTGCTCCGCTCGTGTCGATTGCGGTCTCGAAATTCCAGCGGCTCATCTCGACGAGCACGACGCGCGCTCAGGAACGCATCGCCGATCTCTCCTCGAACTTGGCGGAAGCCCTCACCGGGCAACGCGTGGTGAAGGCTTTCGGCACCGAGGACTTCGAAACGCAGCGATTCCGGCACGCCAACGAAAACTTCTTCGGCGCGTACATGAAGTTGACGCAGTTCATTCAGACGCAGCCCCTCGTCGTCTCGACGATCATGGTTTCGGCAGTCGTCGTCATCATGTGGTTGTCGGTGCGCGAGGTGCTCGTGGCTCGGTTGAATACACAGCAAGTTTTCACCTACTGGATGCTGCTCGTGAACCTGGCGAATCCGCTCAATCGCCTCGCGGCGTTCGTCGGCGATTTGGCAAAATCGTTGGTTGGCGCAGGACGAATCTTCGAACTCTTGGATCTGCCGGTTGAAGTTGGCGATCGGCCCGGTGCGGTGCCGCTGCCATCTCCGCGCGGCGCGCTCGATTTCGAGGGCGTGTGGTTCTGGTACAAAGAGAGCGATCCACCGGCGTTGCGTGAGGTGAATGCCGCCGTCGCCGCGGGGGAGATCGTCGCGCTGGTCGGGCGATCGGGCGCAGGGAAAACGACGCTGGTGAATCTCGTGCCGCGTTTCTACGCGCCGCAGCGAGGTGTCGTTCGCGTCGATGGCGTCGACATCGCGGACGTGCGGCTGGCCGATCTCCGCCGCACGATCGGGATCGTTCCGCAGGATCCGCAGCTGATGCGCGGCTCGATCGCCGACAACATTCGCTACGGACGCCTCGATGCGAGCGACGAAGAGGTACGATCGGCCGCGTGCGATGCTAACGTGGATGAGTTCGTAGAGAGTCTTCCGGACGGGTACGAGACGCAGGTCGGCGAGCGCGGCATCCGCCTCTCGGGCGGCGAGCGCCAACGGGTCGCGATCGCTCGCGCGCTTCTGCGCAATCCGCGAATTCTGATTCTGGACGAAGCGACGAGCGCGCTCGATTCACACTCCGAGACGCTGATCCAACAAGCGTTGGATCGCCTCATGGCCGGGCGGACGACGCTCGTCATCGCGCATCGGCTCTCGACGATCCGCCGCGCCCACCGAATACTCTACATCGAGGCCGGCCGGGTCGTGGAGGTCGGAACCCACGACGAACTGCTCGCTCGCGGCGGTGCGTACGCCGATCTTCACTCCGCGCAGTTTGCGTAATCGTAATAAGGAAATGTACAACGTGAAACTCGTCATCGAGCTGATTCTTGCCGTAATCCTTCATCCGATCGCGGTGATCTTCGCTTGGATCAACCTCGTCGTTCGCAAGGACATGCAGACGTGGAAGAAGATTCTTTGGGCGCTCGTCTGCCTGCTGTGGCCGATCGGCGTCTTCCTTTACATCCTGCTCGGCGATGGAACGCTGTGGTAACGGCGCGGCGAGGGAGGTTCTTCGAGCCGAGCGCCGGCTGGGATGCGGTTCGGCGGCGGCGCGGATAGTTTGGAGAAGAGGCCCGCGTAAAAATCTCCAACCGCAAGGAGGGTGATCGCGCCGGGCGACCGCGCGTTGCGATAGGAACCCAGCGTCGAGCGGAACGGCTCACCCGGCGCCAACGGAAGCCAGCCTATGCTCTGCGTACGACCGTGTCTGATCAACGCAAAGAAGATAGCCGTACTCGCGGACCACGCCGGAAACCGCGATCGCGGCGGGATCCAGCACCAACCCTGTCTGACGTCGTACTTCCAGGCCCCGTAATGGTAGGGAAGCCATCCCCAAGACTCGCGGGGAATCCAGACCCAGCCCGTTCCGCTGCGCCAGAACCAGCGCCCCAGCCGATACGGCGCCCAGCCCGGATACTCGCGCGGCCGCCACGCGATACCGTACGATTTGAGCGTGATCCACGATCCGTACTCGCGGAGATTCACGTAGCCGGCGAGCGACGAGGGGAGGCGCCATTCCCGTTGAGCGGCGAGAATCGCGGCATCGCGGCTCGCGTTGTAAGCGTCGAACGCGTCGGACGGTTGCGGCGAACCATAATGAAGGTCGGGCTGCGCACTTGGTCCGGTTACGCTGACCGTTTCGCCCGGCGTAAGCACCTGGGATCCGTTGGGAGTACGAATCATCATCGTTCCGCGCCGCACGTCGATGTCAGCCTGTCCGGCTGTGACCGTCACGCGATAGAGACCGGGCTTGACGGGTTGTAAGCCGACGGGCGGGGTGTCGATCTTCGGTGCGTCGTCTTCGCGCAGCATGCTTGCCGCAACGCTACCGGCGATCACGCGAACCTCACGCCGGCCGTATGCGAGACCGATGATCTGAACCCGCGTCGATTGATCCAGACGAACTGCGACGTTCGGGTCGAATTGGATCTCGGCACGCGACCCGCGATGCGTCAGGAGCGTATCGCCGACCAGCAACGGCGCGTTGCGAAGTGCGGCTACTGCCCCGCCTCCCGCGCGTACGATGGCAGCTCTTCCATCGACGACGCTGACATGCGCGACCAGCGTGGCAATCAGGAAAACCATTGAATCGTTACCCCCGCCTCATGAAATCCGAAGTACCGTCTCTGCGAGCCGCTCAGATATGCGAGCAACGGCTCGCGCACGACTGCGACGCGGATGCGATCGCGGATCTCCGCAATCGGAACCCATGCAGCGTCGACGATATGATCCCGTCCCGTGGGCGCACACGGTTGGCCGTCGGCGGACATAGCGAAGGTGAAGTTCGACACGTGCACCTCACGGTCGTAGCTCTCGCTTGCGTAGGCGAGGTCTCCGATGCGAATATCGAGCCCCGTCTCCTCACGTACTTCGCGAACGAGTGTCTCGCATGCAAGCTCGCCTGGTTCTTGACGGCCGCCGGGTAGCGTCCACAGCGGCTCGGCATGATTCGCATAGCGCGATGCGACGAGCAGGATGCGGTCTTCGCGCAGAGCGATGCCGGTTGCGATGCGAATGCTCACGCCGCTACGCCCTTCAAAACGTCGAGCGTTGCGCGCGCGGTCTTCTCCCACGTCATCCCCGCCGCGCGGGCGCGGCCGCGAGCGCGCAACTCATCTGCAAGATCGGGTTGAGTAACGACGCGGCCGATGGCGGCCGCCAGTGCAGCGGGATCTTCGGGCGGAACGTAGAGCGCGGCATCACCGCCCGCTTCCGGCAGCGCAGAACTCGTAGAGCTGATGACCGGCGCGCCGTAGCTCATCGCCTCGAGAATGGGCAAACCAAACCCTTCGTAACGGGACGGAAATGCGAAGAGCTTGCAGGCGCGATAGAGCGCGGCAAGAGTACGATCGTCGACGAATCCGAGTATTCGCATGCGGACGGCGATTCCTTCGACGCTCTTTGCGTTCGCTTCGCCGGCGACTACGAGCGTGAGATCCGGGCGGCTGCGCTGCACGATGGCCATGGCCTGCGCGAGGATGTCGATGCCTTTGCGCCTCTCCATAGTACCGACGAAGAGCACGAACGCGCCGAGTGCTTCGACCGAAGGGACCCTTTGCGGCGGAAGCGGCGGCGCAACGCCGAGCGGAATTACGGCGATGCGTTCGGGTGGGACGTGCAGCTCCCGAGCCAGTTCGGCCTGGGAGAACTTCGACAGGGTAATCAGGGCGCGGCAGCGCTGCGCGGCCGTGAAGAAGTTCCGCTGTGTCTGCGGCGCATACCCGGGAACGACGAAGTTCGATGCATCGCAGAGCGTTGCAACGGCGGGAACGGCAAAGCGCGTCCAGCTGCATCCGTTGAATGGAAACCAGAGTGCGTCCAGGCCGGCGCGGTCGACGAAGTGCCGCGACACGACGGGGTACGCTCCATCGGTCTCGCGGCGGTAGCGGTTCCGCGATATCCATGTGTGCCATTCGGGGATGACGAGCGTTACGTCGACCGCGAGCTGCTGCTGCGACCACGCGTGGAGAACCGAGCGGAGGTAGCGCCCGATGCCGCGATGATCTCCCGGGAGATTCCAAGCATCGACGCCCACCTTCAGCATCGGGCAATCACGCCTTAGCGGCGACGTCGCGAAAGAGTTGGAGGTGCGCCTGCGTGCTCTGCTTCCATTGAAATGCGCGGGCGCGTTCGACACCTTTGGCGATGAGCAAGGCGCGTCCGTCACCGTCGCTCGAAATCCGCAGCAGCGATTCGCTCCATGCTTGCGGATCGTGAGGCGGAGCAAACAACGCCGCGTCGCCGGCAATTTCCGGAAGGCAACTCGTTGCAGAAGCGACGACCGGCGTGCCGCACGCCATCGCTTCGAGCATCGGCATGCCGAACGTTTCGTGATACGATGGCATGACCAACGCAAGCGCACCACGATAGAGGTTGCGCAATGCATCGTTGGTTTCGGAGTACAAATCATCTCCGAAGTTTCCGGCGTGTATCACTTCGGCAGCTTCCGGCGCGCGCGCGCCGGCGACCGCGATCGGCGGTCCGCCGTGCTGCGGCCAGGCGAGACCGTGCGCTTGGAGGAGCATGTCGAAATTCTTACGCGGCTCTGCGATCGGATCGCCGACGAAGAGGAAGTATTCGCCTTCCTTTAAAGGTGCTGGCGGCCTGCATTCGCCCGGAACGAACGACGGGGCGACTCCATGATAGATCACGGTAATGCGTTCTCGCGGTACGCCGAGCATCGCGTGAATCTCGTCGGCGCCGAACTTCGAGACGGCGATGACGTGCGCCGCAGTCTGGGCGGATCGAAGAAACGGCTCTTGATCGCGGCGGCTGTGCCTGCGGTCGGCATGGGGATAGCGAAACGGCACGGCGTCGTGGACCGTCGCGACGGCGGGAAGCGTGGATTTGAAGAACGTTCCATTTGCGGGATGCCACATGACGTCGGCATGGCGCGGCACGCCGCGGCTGACGTTAAAGCGGTGATTGTTGAGGATGCGTTCCAGCGCCGCGCGCATTCCCCAGGTGGAGAGCCTGCCCACGACCAGCGTGACCTCAACGTCGTCCCGCGCCACGAGGCGGCGAAGCAGGGCGCGCAGGTAGCGTCCGATACCGCGCGTGTCCTCAACCGCGGCGCGCGCGTCGACCGCTAATCGTAGCCTTGCAGCGTCCACGACGCACCCTTTCGCAGATGAACGAGGAGATTACTCTGCGAATGGAGTTCGTATGGCGGTCGCGGCGCATTTGATCCTTGGGTCGCGTGAAGAGCCGTTCCTGGCTGCGATGCTCGCGTCGCTCGAAGGCGCCGTCACGCGTCTGATCGTGAACGACAATGCTTCGGCCGTATCGCCGCACAGGAGAATGCTGCAAGAGAGCAGCTTCGGGCGAGACGGGCGCATCATCGCAGATCGCTCGCCGTTTTCGACGTTCGCCGAAGCGCGCAACATCTGCTTGCGTCTACACGCCCAAAACGACGCCGGTGAGTGGGTCGCGTTCATCGACGCGGACGAGGTTCACGGGCCGCAGGTCGCGCGCATCGCCGCACATTTGCATGAGCTTCCGCCGCGCGTCGGATACGTCGACGCCTATACGTGGCACTTCTTCCAGTCTTTTGACTGGTACACGTCGATCGAGCGGCGCATGATGTTCTTCCGGTTCACGCCGCAGGCGCGCTGGGAGGGAAGCGTGCACGAGCGTCTGCTGGGCGTCGAAGGCGAACGGCTGGCGCTTCCATACGTGTACGCGCATTACGGGCATACGCTCGAGCCACGTCGTCACGCGGAGAAGGGCCGTCACTATTCGTCGCTCGGCGCCCCGGGAGACGTGTTACGCGAAGAGGAGCTAGCGGGATTCGATATCGAGCGCTACTTCGCGCCGGTCTACCATCGGTTGCTGCGGTTCCGCGGATCGCATCCGCCGGTGGCGAGGGCCACCGTGGAGGAATTGCGCCGGGAACTCGCTCCCTTCCACGCGCTCACCGATCGCATCGGGCGAGCTCAGCCCCCGGCGGTCAAGACGCGCAATCTCATCCGCCGGCTCAACTACGAGCTGCGCTGGCGGGGAAGGGCCCTAGACCCAGCCGCCAGGCGGATGCTCGGGCCTGTCAGATAGGAACTGTGCCGGCCTAAGGGAAGCGGGCGCCATCGCCCCTCATAGGAGGACTTATGATCCATATCTTCCGCTTTATCGTCAACACGGTCGTCCTCTACTTGATCGCCAAGTATCTGCCGGGGTTCAATCACACGATCGGCTACGGAACCGCCGTCATCGTGGCGGTCATCTTCGGCATCGTCAACGCGCTGATCGGGCCCGTGCTGCGCCTGATCGCTCTTCCGATCAACTGGTTTACGCACGGACTCTTCGGGATCATCATCAACTACATTCTCTTCGTCATCACGGCGCATGTATCGCCGAACTTCCAGCTGGCTACGGGCCAGCAGGCTTGGATCGACGACGCCTACGCCGCTGCCATCATGATGGTGGTCGGCACGATCATCCAGCAGATGTGGAAGCACCCCTCGGAGACCAAAGCAAGGTAGAAGAAGCGCAGCGGCCCCGCGCCTTGATTGGGGCGGGGCCGTCGTGCTAGACTAACGCTCTGCGCGCGAGGAGCGCGCCCTCGCCAAGTGCGACGGTGGGACGCCTTACGTGACCGCGTGAGAGTGGCTCCCTGCGTAAGCCGGCGAGACGCCTATCGGGGCTACCCGTGAACCTCATCGACGTCAACAACTTCGACGCAATGCGTATCGGCCTCGCGTCACCGGAGCAGATCCGCGCGTGGTCGTTCGGCGAAGTCAAGAAGCCCGAGACCATCAACTACCGCACGCTCAAGCCCGAGCGCGACGGCCTCTTCT
>JAKAPO010000001.1 GCA_021807065.1 bacterium | reverse complement strand
CGATCCGGCGAAGGCCACGATCTACTTACAATCCGCGGTCCCAGAGATCGGCGAGCTTCACGCGCTGCTCTCGATGATCGTACCGGTCTCGTGGCTCGAGCGCGTTCCCAGTTTCAAGGGGCAGATCGAGCAGTTGGGCACCGAGATCGCTACCTACGGTTTCCTCGGATATCCTCTCTTGCAGTTGTGCGACATTGCGGTCGTTCGCGGAGAACGCGTGCCGGTCGGTCGCGATCAGGTCGCGCACCTGGAGTTCGCGCGCGAGGTGGTGCGGCGGTTCAATTCGCTGTACGCCGACGGGGAACCGGTCTTGATCGAACCGCAGCCCACCCTCTCGGAATTCCCAGAAGTTCCCGGCACGGACGGCCGCAAGATGAGCAAGTCGTATAACAACGCGATCTTGATCGGTGACGATGAGGAGACGACGCTCAAAAAAGTGCGTTCGATGGTTACGGATCCGCTCAAAGTGCGGCGAGGGGATCCGGGGCGTCCGGAGATCTGTCCCGTCTGGGCGCTCTGGAAGTTCGCGAACCCGCTGCGCGTCGACGGTGTTGCGGCGCTCTGCCGCTCGGGTGAACTCGGCTGCGTGCAGGACAAGAACGATTTCGCCGAGGCGTTGAACGCCTATCTGCGACCGGTGCGGGAGCGATTGGCGCACTACCGCGCCGACCGCGCTGCAGTCGGCCGGATTATCGCCGAGGGTACCGCGCGAGTTCGCGAGATCGCCGCGGATCTGCTGCGCGACGTGAAACGCGCGATGCGTCTGCTATGAGGCGGGAGCGAAGCTCAAGCCGCTGATCTTGCCGCTGCCGTCGAGAACGAACTTCTCGATCAGCGTTGCGTGGGTGAAACGCACGCGGTAGTTGTACGCGGTGTTGCCGTTGCCGAGGTTCTGCTCGTTCACGAACGTGAATGCGATCGGATCGCCCAGCTTGGCGTAACTCGCCTTCATTCTCCAGACCATCTGCGCGGTGAGCGCCGCGCTCGCAGCCGCTGACAGTTGCGAACGATCGATATTGCCGGTCTGTACGCGCTGCATCCACTCTCTGGCACGAGGCATCACCGCGCCGCCGCTGGGCGGCGTGGGCGCGTAGGCCGGCGTTGGAGCCGCGGTAGACGCCGGCGTTGCGGTCGGCGAGAACGACGGAAGCATCGTTGGTTGCGTCACGGGAGGCTGCTGAGACTGCCCGGGCTGCGGGGGCATGGGCGGCGGCGCCGCAGTCGCCACACCCTGCGCCAGAAGCAGCGCGGCGAAGGCGACGATGGGGAGACGCAAGAGCATGCTCGCGTTCTTACTCATCACGCCCGGTTTCGTGGAGGGCCTATCAACCATACGAGCGGCACACCCAAGATCAAGACGAACGGAAAGAACAGCACGTGCCCGCGCGACGCAAAGAAAACAATCGCCGCAATTGCAAGCATTGCTAGAAACGCGAGAGCAACTCTGAGCATGGCGATCACATTCGCTCCACCCGAGCGGCTCCGAGAGTGGGTGGAGTTCGAGGCGAACCTTTCCCAGGTTCCTAACCCGAGCGAGTGAACTTCGGCAGCGATTTTGCGATGGAGTCGAGCGCGACGTCGATATCTTCGAGCGACGTTGCATAGGAGAAGCGCAGATATCCCTTGCCTGCCGCGCCGAAGGCGGAGCCCCACGTGCATGCAACGCCGGCCTCCTCGAGCAAAAAGTTTGCTAGCGCGCGGTCGTCGCGCGTGATCTTCGAGATGTTGGGGAAGGCGTAGAACGCACCCTCCGGCAGCGCGCACGAGAATCCCGGAATCTGATTGAGACCCCCGACGATGCGATCGCGGCGCTCGCGGAAAAGCGCATTCATCGTGCGAACCGGCTCATCGGGTCCTTTTAGCGCAGCGATGCCGGCTTGTTGCACGAACGAGGTGACGCAGCTAAACGTATTGTTATTGAAGAGGGTCACGACGTTCGCAAGTTCTTCGGGCATCAGCGCGTACCCGAGCCGCCAGCCGGTCATCGCGTATGCTTTCGAGAATCCGTCGACGACGATCGTCCGTTCGCGCATTCCGGGGAGTGACGCAATCGAAACGAACCCGCGATCGAGGTAGAAGTTGCGGCTGTAGATCTCATCGGCGAGTACGAGGAAATCGTGCTGCCGTGCGAGCTCGGCGATGCGTTCGAGATCGTCGAGTTGCAGCACGCCGCCGGTGGGGTTGTGCGGTGAGTTGATGACGAGCAGTTTGGTGCGGTCGCTCACCCGGCGCTCCAGCTCGTCGAGATCCATGCGCCAGTTCCGCGACTCGAGCAGTGGTATCGCCGTCACGTTGGCTTGCAGGTAGCTGGCCGCCGACGCGTAGGCCGGGTATGCCGGGTCGAAATAGACGAACTCATCGCCCGGATCGAGCAGTGCGCAGAGCGTGTTCCAAATGAGCGGCTTGGCGCCCGGACCGACGACCACGTTTCTCGGCGCATAGGGAATGCCCCGAAACGCACCGGCATAGTCGGCGATGGCTTCTCGTAGGTCCATCGAGCCGGCCGACGGGGTGTAGTGGGTGTAACCCGCGCGCATGGCGGCCGCCGCGGCCGCTTTGATCGCTTCGGGCGTATCGAAATCGGGTTCGCCGATCTCGAGGTGAACGACTTTGCGCCCCTGCTTCTCGAGCGCCCGTGCCCGGGCGAGGACGAGGAAAGCGTTTTCGGAGCCGAGCCGCTTGACGGCGGCGGCTATCCGATCCTGGGTCGTGGCAAGCATCTAATGGTCCCTCTAGCAGTGACGAAAGCAGTAGTTGTTCTCCAAGGGGGCATGGCGGGAGCGGCGAAGCAAACGTGCCCAACCTGTATGCGTACCCTGTCTGAAATATTCACGCCGGGCGCGCCGACGTTGCCTGAAGGTCTCAGAACGCTCGTCGTTTCGCCTGAGCGCGAGTTGGAACCTGGGATGACGGTGCGCGCGGTCTTCACGTTCCGTAACAACGGAGGTGCGGCGGCAACCGGCGTGCGGGTGCGATTCAACTTGCCCGAAGGCTTGGTCTATCTCGTCGGCAGCGGCCGCTTGGACGGCGCCGATTTGGATGACGAATTAGGAAACTCGCCGCTTCTCGGTCGCAACGGGGCACACATCGGCGACGTCGGCCCGGGTGAAGAGCGACGTATCGAGATCGCGTACAGCGTCGTCGGCGCAATCGAAAACGGCACCACGATCGAGCTCCAGGCGGCGGTCGCTTCGTTTGAAGTGCAACCGGTTGGATCGAACGTCGTGCGGTTGATCGCACGAAGCCGGCCGCAGCTGCTCAACGCTCTGACCGGCGTCACCGTCGAAACGCGCAGAGACCCCGCGCCGGGAACCGAAGCGGAGATCACCGTCCGGGTGCACAATGCCGGCGAATCGAGCGCGCATGACGTCGTCGTAGTTGCTCCGGTTCCCGAGCACACCAGCTACGTTGCGGGATCGGCGCGCGTCAACGGCCGCGAGATCGAGCGCGATCTCGGTTGCAGTTTCGATCGCGTCTACGCACCCGTCGTCGGCGCGGTCCTCTCAGCCAGCGCGAGCACGATGCTCGTCTATCGCGTAAGGATCGACTCGCCGCTTCCCAACGGAACGCTCATCGTCGCCAACGCGCAGGTTGCCTCGCAGGAGACTCCCGCATTTTCGGTCCAGCCGGCGACGCTCGTCGTACATGCCGCGCCCGACTTCGGTGACGATCGTACGGTGCTGACGGTCGAGCCCTCGACGCAAGTCCGGCCCGGAGAACGCGTGGTGCTCACGTTCGTCGCGCACAACTGCGGAACGGCGGCCGCTGAGTCCGCAACGCTGTCCCTCGATCTTCCCGATTCGCTAATCCACGTTCGTGGCGGCGCTCGCATCGACGGACGCCCGGCACGCGAGCGCAGGGCCGACCACCTTGCATTCGACCTCGGCCGCATCGAAGGCGGCGAGCGAGTCGAACTGCGCAGCGAGGCGATCGTCGTCGCGCCGCTCGCCGATGGCACTGCCCTGTCCATCCGTGCAATGATGGCGTGGGAACCGTCGCAAGACGAGGCATCGAGACGCTTCGAGCGTAGCATCGTCGTTCATTCGGAACCCGCGCTGGCGCGCCGGCGAAATGTAATTTCGCGCGCGGGCGAAGAGGTCGTGCGGCCCGGCCAAGAGATCGAGGCGACGATCTTCGTTGCCAACGACGGCAGCGCGCCGGCTACCGAGGCGCTGCTGCAATTGCGGCTCGACCCTGCCCTCGAAGACGCGTGTCTCTTAGAACGAGGCGTCCGGATTCCGTTCGAGAACGCGACAGCCGAACTCGGACCGATCGACCCCTACGCGGCGCGCCGCATCACGATGCAGGCGCGAGTCCGCAGCCCGTATGCCGATCGTAGTGAGATCGTCGTCGGCGCGAGCCTCGTGACGCGCGAACTAGGCGAGACGCAGCTCGGCGAGGCCTCATGGCGCGTCGATTCGCATCCTGCGTTCTCGACGAGTGCGTCGCGCATAGAACTCGCCAGCGGCGCGCTCTTACGGCCAAACCAGCTTGCCGAGGCGATCGTCCACCTCGTCAACAACGGCAGCGATGCCGCCCGCAACGTGCGCGTTCGCCTGTTGATATCACCAGAAGCGCGTTTCGAAAGCGTCGAAGGTGCGACTCGCGAACGCTCCTCTATTCTCTTCGGCGAGATTGCCCCCGGTGCGGCCGCGCAGGCGCGCCTGGGCCTGCGGCTGCTCCGCAGCGTGCCCAAAGAGCATCCGCTGACGGTCGATGCGGTGCTCACGGCCGACTCGATGCTTCCGGTTCCGCTCGAACGCCTGACGATCGTAACGACGGCTTCGCCGGATTTCTCGGTGGGCAGCTTCCGCAGCCATCCGAGCGACGCAGCGGACCTCGGCGAGACAGTCGAGTGGGTCTTGAAGCTTCGTAACGGCGGCGACGGACCTGCGCGGCAGGTACAGATTCGCGTTGCGCAACCGACATCGCTTATTTATGTGCCAAATTCGACGACGGTGAACGATGTGCCGATTCGCGATGTGGGCGCGGTCGGGCCGTTTGCGAGCGAGCGCGGGATCGTTCTCAATGAGTTCGATCCGGGCGTCGAGGCGACGATTCGCTGGCGGGACGTCGTGCACAATCAGCTGCCGGCGGGTGAAGCGATCGTACGCGTCGCGCACGTGACCTACGACAACGACCGCTACGACGAGATTGCCTCCGATGAGCTGAAAGTACTGGCGGCACCGGTCTTCGCCAACGCGATTCCCGGACTTCAGTTCGGGTTGGAAGGCGTCGTCGGCCCAGCGGCCGATAGCGGCGCGCGTGCCGAGACGCACGTGGAGCCGGCAGTCGAGCCGGTCATCGGTCAGTATGCGTCCTTTCCGGCGCCGGAAGTGGCATACGGTAACGGATACGCGGACGGGACCGCCCGTGTCGGAACGCTGCTGACCTTCGGTAACGAATGGCTCGCGCGCACGTTGCGTTTCGTCGACGAGGCACACTTCGGCGGATTCGTGACACACCTGTTTGCGTTGCGAGCGTTTCTGCCCGATGTCCTGGGCGAAGGGCAGGTCTCGCTCGCACCTGTCGCCGACGTGCTGCACGAGGAGCTGGATCGCCTCTTCATCAAGCTGCGCCTGCCCAACTTTACGATTACTGCTCGCGACATCGAATCGGCGGCGTCACGCGCGACGATCGAGCGGTTTCTCCATGAAGCCGCCGCCGCGCACGGAGCACCCGCGGACGCGCCGGGAGTGGCGCTCTCGCTGCGAGGCGGTTACGATCCTGCCGCCATTCGAGAGATCGCCGAGCGCCTGCACGGGGCGCCGCCGGCAACCGCCCTTCCGTGGGCGGCGCTCGCGCGACTCCTGCCTGACTCGACGCCGCAAGCGGAACACTATCGTGCTTTGCTCGTCGACCGTCTCGATACGTTCGCCGAGTGCGACCCGTCGCAATTCGTCGAGGCGCTCGCGCAGCGGGCCGACGGCGTTCTCGATGCGGCGCTCGATGGTTTCACCACCTCTCTGCGCGCTACCGTCATGTAAGAAGAACCCGGGGGAACTACTGCTCTATGATTACCATCGCCATAGCCGTTTTGTTCGTACTCGGCATCTTGCTCGCCATCTATGCCGTCGTCGCACCGCGGCGCTCCGCCGAAGAGCCGACGTTACTCGATAGCGTGGATCGCGAACCGTTGCAGGCAACGACCGATTGGACAAACGAAGCCGGCCAGGAGTTCGCCGGCCTCTCCGAATCGGCACGGTGCGACTTAATTTTCGCCGTTGCTGCGCTGCAGGACGAACGCTCGACGCACATGCTCGAGTTCGCCCTACGCGATCCGAACGAAACGGTTGCACTTGCGGCGGCGCACGCGCTTGCCGGTTCTGGGCGCGCGCCGATCGTCGAGCGTTTCCTCGCCCAGCATCCTGGCGATCGTGCTAAGCGCATCGTTGGTACGCTTACGCTGATGATCAGACCCGAGGAATCGAGGGAAGCAGTCGCCGCAGCGCGATGACGCGGGACGTCGGCGCGCGGCCGCTGCTGCACGACGTGCGTCTCATCGAAGGCGCGCTGTGGACGACACCGATCGTACACCTGCTCTCGCTGTGCGCCTTCAGTGCACCGGCGGAGCCGATGCGAGCGCGGGTCGAGCGCCTGTTCGTAAGGAATCCACGCGAAATTGAAGGCGAGGATCTCGAATCGTTCGAGGAACGCGCGCGCACGGTCGCTATCGCCCAAGGCGTGCCAACGCTTGCGCCGGTGCAAGACGGTGCAATCCGTATCGACGGCGTCGCCGATTCCGACCGTGTAACCGCATTGCTCGCCGAGCTATCGGTCGCGCCGCTCGGCTCGGTACTCCCGTGGCTGCTCTCCGCAGAACTCTTGGGAACGATGATTTCCTACGGCGGCACCGCGACCGAGGTGCTCGCTCCGTACAGAGCGCTGCTGCTACGGCGTTTGACGGCGTTTGCGGAACTGCCGCCACGCAAGTTCTTGCAGTGGGTGACGGGCGCATCGGACGTGCAACTCGATCGGGCGCTGCGCAGCGTGCTCGACGCGCTGCGGGCCGCTGCAGGTTTGGCTTCAGCGGTTCGTTCGTAACGTCAAGAGCGCGCGCCAGATCGCGTCCCGGACTTCAGCGTCGGTCTCGTCCGCGAGCGCATGCTCGAGGATCGCGATGCTGCGACCATCTCCGACCAACCCCAGGCGCGCAGCGAGGGCGAGACGCTCTCTCGGTGAGCCTGCGTCAGCGGCGGCTTCCTTCGTCCAGAGAAGCGGGGGTCTGTCCAGTGCCACCAACTGCGGCTGCTCATTGCGGTGGCGCCGCGCGGATACGCCGTAGACGGCGAGAGCGAGTATGACGACGACGGCGAATCCGATGAAAGGCACGAGCGTTTTAGGTTCCTCTACTTCTTATTGAAATACTTCACGAGAATCTGCCGGGCAATCGGGGCCGCAACCGTTGCGCCGTAACCGCCACTCCGATCGACGTAGACGGCGAGCGCAAATTTCGGGTGGTGCGTCGGTGCCCAGCATATAAACCACGTTGTGTTGGGTCCGTGACCGCCGTCTGTTTCGACGGTTCCGGTTTTCCCCGAGAATGGCAGGCCGGCGATCGCTAAACCGTATGCAGTGCCGCCGGGATCGGTAACTTCCGCCATTCCCGTGCGGACCGCGCGCAGTGCGGCCTGGCTCGCGGGAACCCGCCTGATAATTCGCGGTGGAAAGCGTTTGATCACGACGCCTTGCGCCGTTCGTATCTCGGTCACGACGTGGGGGCGATACAGAGTCCCGCCGTTGATGACCGCAGACGCCACGTTGGCCATCTGCAGCGGCGTCGCTTGCATGGCGCCCTGCCCTATTCCCAGACTGCAAACATCGGCGGGTTCGAGCGGAACGCCGTAATTCTTCTCCATCCACGCGTTCGTCGGCCAGTTTCCGGAGCTTTCTCCAGGCAGATCGATACCGGTTCGATGCCCGAGGCCGAACGCTAGCGCCCACTTGCGCAGACGTTCGTTGCCGAGATACCACGACAGACGAAAGAAGTACCCGTCGCTCGAAGCGGCCAGAGCTGGAACGAACGTCGTGTAGCCAAGGCCGCCGGCGACGATGTCTCGCGCGAGGTATCCGCCGCAGTCCCACGCACCCGTATCGTAGACGACCTGGTTCTCGCCGATGACGCCTTCCGTCAGCGCCGCGGAGCCAGTCACCATCTTGAACGTCGAACCGGTCGGCGTTGCTGCAGCGATCGCGCGATCGAAGAGAGGTTCGAGTGCGGAAGTCAGATACGATTCGATGCTGGCGTAGTCATACGTCGCGAAGGCATTCGGATTGAAGTTTGGAAAACTCGCAAGCGCGAGAATCTCACCGTTGTACGGATCCTCCGCAACGACTGCCCCCGTCAACCCACATGTGCGGCACCACTTGCGCAACCCCTGGGCGAGCGCTGCTTCGACGATGCGCTGCAATCGCCAATCGAGCGCCGTTACCAACGCGTCGCCGGGCACCGCCGGCTTGTCGGGAAAGCGCGCGCTCTTCACTACTTCACCGGTTGCATCGACTTCTACGCGTTCGCCACCGGGTTGACCGCGCAGATAGCGATCGTACTCCGCTTCGAGACCGTCCTTGCCGACGACGTCGTTTTCCGAATACCCGAACCTTCGCAACCGCGCGTACTCTTGCGCGGTGATATCGCCGACGTAGCCGAGGATGTGTGACCCGATTTCTCCATAGGGATATTCGCGAATCGGTTGCACTTCGAGATCGAAGCCGGGAAGATCGGTCAGGATTTCGGAGAGGCGCGCAACGGTTCTGACTGGCAGGTCCGTTGCCAACACGATCGGCCCGTAAGGTTCGTTAGCCACGACCTGCGAGAATGAAGTGTAGTTTATGCCGTGATGATGGTAGAGTTTGTACAGCAGGGCCTCTTCGGGGACGCCGATCGTTTTCGAGACCGTGGCGAGTTCTTTTGAGATATCGTGGATTTCCGACGGAATGATTCCAACCACGAACGAAGGCCGGCTGCGCGCGATCACCACGTTATTACGATCGTAGATGAGGCCGCGCGGCGCGGCGACGGGGATGAGCCTGATCTGATTCGCCTGCGCCGCCGCCCGGTAACGCGCGCCGTCGATGAGCTGAATCTGGACGAGCCGGCCTGCGAGGAGGAGTAATGCTAGTAGGACGACTGCCACGAATACGGCGATGCGAAAAGCCGGTCTCTCCCACCCGGCGCGCGCGCTCGCGGGAACTCCTCGCGGCGTCATCTACGAATTCGCGCGAGAGCATCGCGGCGTTCAAAGCGTCGCGCGACGGCCATGACGAGGATGGCGAGCGCCGCGTTCAAGACGGATGCTTCGAGCGCCTTGTGAAAGTGAATCGTCGCGAGACCGGCCGGATATCCCTCGAGACTTTTCGCACTCCAATAGACGAACGATCGAAGCAATGTGGCACACCCAGCCACTAAGGCGAAAAGGGGAATCGAATCTTCGAAGAAGCGGCGCGTCGGGAGCGACGCCAGCAGTACGGTGACGGTCGTCGCGATCGTCCAGGTGCCGGCCGGGTCGAACGCAAGAACGTCTTCGCCCGCTCCGGCGAGGAATCCGAAGAGCGCAGCTTTCGCCGGGTCGCCCGTTCGCATTGCGAACCAAACCGCCGCGACGAGCACGAGACTCGGTTCGGCACCATTGACGATCGCGTAATGCATGACGGTTCCTTGAGCGAGCAGCGCGGGCAACAGCCAGATGATCGCGCGGCGTAAGGAGGGACCGCGATGGCGGGTCGAACGCGTGCCCGTCCGGGGGAGAGCGGTCATCTCGTGAGGACGACGACGCGGTCGAGCGTGCCCAGCTCGACCGCCGGACGGAGAAGTGCGGTTTGGTAGAGAGCCGCATCGCTACGATCGACCTTGACGATCGTGCCGATCGGAATCCCGGAGGCGAACGAACGGCCATTACCGGTGACGACGACGTCGCCTGGCCGCAAGCGCGCATCCTGCGAGACGTACCGCAGGCGAACGCTCGTGAGATTGCCTTGAGCGATTCCCCAAAAGCGTCCCTCTCGAACGATCGCGGGAATCCGGCTGGTGTAGTCGGTGATGAGAACCACCTGGCTCGAGAACGGCGTGACGGCGGCGATTTTTCCCACCACGCCGTCCCCGGTCACGACGCCGTCGTTGGGCTTGACGCCGCTCGCCGATCCGCGATCGATCGAGACCGTTCGCGACTCGTTCTCGGGCGGGAAGCCGATGACACGGGCGACGACGCCGTCGGGATAGCGGTCGGCAACGGGCGCTATCGACGCGGCTGCACGGTATTGCGCTAGCTCCTCGCGCAAGCGGGCGTTGTCGGCCGCGAGCTGTTCGTTTTGCGCTCGCAGGGCGGCATTTTCATGGCCGAGTTGCGGCACCGAAAGCACGCTCCCGCCGGTATCGCGTACGCCTCGCGTGAGCGAGGTGGCAACGTCTTCGAGGAAGACTGCGACCGAAGAGCCCAGCCAAATGATCGGGCCCTCGCGACCGCTGCGCGCGGCGCTGATCTGTACGAGCGCAAGGAGCGCGGCGATGATAATCACGCCGAGCAGCGCGAAGAGTTTCCGTTCGTCTCGGTACACTGTGGGCCCAGGGCTACTATTTCGCAGTCGGCAGTGAAAATCCCAAGCGTCGTAGGTTTCGAATGAAATCGCCGAGCGGGAATCCCATCACCGTGAAGTAATCGCCGTCGATCGAGTCGATCAACGCGGCCGCCCTCCCTTGGATGCCGTATGCTCCGGCCTTGTCCATTGACTCACCGGTGGCGACGTATTCCGCGATATCCTCCGGCTGAAGCGCACGGAAGCGCACGACGGTCGTGCGCACCTCCTCGACCGGTGCCCTCTCCGGCACGGCGAGGGCATAGGCCGTATGGACGAGATGCGCCCGCCCTGAGAGGAGGCGGAGCATCCGCTTTGCCTCATCCGAATCGCGCGGTTTACCGAGCGCCCGGCCGTCGATGTCGACGACGGTGTCGGCGGCGACCACCACGGCGGTCGAACGGGTTCGGCGAACCTGCTCGAGCTTTGCACGCGAGTGCAGTTGCGCGAGCTCGGCGGGGGAGTGCGATGCCGTTTCGGGCTCCCCGTAGGTGCTGGGCGCAACCTCGACGTGCAACCCGAGGCTGCGAAGCAGCTCTAGGCGGCGCGGCGAGGCGCTCGCCAGGACGACCGAGCGCAAGGTCACCATGCGTTACCAGTAGAGACGGTCGCCGGCCTCGACGTAGCCGCTGGCATGGTGCGAGCCGAAAGCGCGGTGCGTCCAATGAACGACGCCGCCTTCCGGGTAGTACTCGTACTCGCCCTTGACGGTGACGCGCTCTCCACCGCGCAGCGGAATGGAACCCGTAATGCTGACGTTCGTCTCAACCCGGACGGTAAGCGCGCAGCCTGAAGCGAGGCGCAAGAGAAAGCCTTCATGTTCGCCGCTTCGACCCTCTTGCGTTCCTAGGATCCGTGCGATGGAGCCGTCGACGATCACCTCGACGTGCGAGGCTTCGTCTTTGTATGCCGAGCAGAGCACCGCGTCGTCCGGTTTCGGTGAGCACGCACAGAGGCCGAGCAGGCCGAGTAGGAAAATGCCTGCGGCGTTACGCTTTGTAAAGATCGTGCTGCGCAATATACTCCCAGACCGGGTCGGGAACGAGATAACGTACGCTCTGCCCGCGCGACAGCAGCGCTCGTACGAGGGTTGCGGAAAGCGCGAACTCGGGAAGGTTCAGCGTTCGGACGCGTTCGCGCAACGGCGCGTCTATTGCCGCGATCGCTCGCTGCACCGCTTCGTGCGCTATCCCCGGGCGTGGTGCGATGACGAAACGGTCAAGAGCCGCGAGCACTTCATCGAATCGAATCCAATCGGAGTTGACCAACGAATCGGCGCCGATGATAAAGGTGAACGATGCATCGTTCCGGCGCTCGCGTAGCGCCGGAAGGAGATCGGCGGTATACCCGCTTGCATCCGGCCGCAGCTCGGTGTCGTCGAATTCGAAGAGCGGGTTGGTAGATATAGCGGCGCGAACCATGGCGCAGCGATCTTCGATAGGGGCGTGCGCTTTCTCACGATAGTGATGCCCGTCCGTCGGAACGAAGAGAATCTTCTCGAGATCTTCGAGTTCGGCGACGGTTTGCGCGATGAACAGATGCACGTTGTGCACCGGATCGAAGGTTCCGCCGAAAATGCCCAGTCTCACGAGTACGTAAACTCATACGCGCCGATGCGCACCGTATCCCCTTGCGTCGCGCCCATTTCGCGCAAACGTCGCTCCACGCCGATGCGTTCGAGCGCCCGTTCGAACCGCGCCAGCGCTTCGGCGGAATCGAAGTTCGTCATGGCCGCGAGGCGTTCGACGCGCTCACCGCTGACGACGAACGTACCGTTGCGCGCGCGCTCGATAAAGAACGCGTCGCGGGCGACGAGATCGATCCGAGCCTCCGGTTGCAACGGAGGCGGAGAAGGCGTGGCGGCGATCGCACGTGCGACGGCGTACACCAGCTCCGAAACGCCCTCGTGCGTCACCGCGCTTATTCCATGGACGGCTTCAAACGTCGCGCGCAGCCGCCGCAGGATTTCGCGTGCGCCCGGAAGATCCAGCTTCGAAACGCAGAGCAACATCGGCTTGTCGAGAAGCGACGGGTTCCAGGCGCGCAGCTCCGCTTCGATCATCGCTTTGTCCCGGATGATTTCATCGAACGATTTGGCGCCGTCCAGTAGGTGGAGCAGGACGCGCGTCCGTTCGACGTGACGCAAGAAGCGGTCGCCCAAACCCATACCGGCATGCGCGCCTTCGATGAGACCGGGGACGTCCACGAGCAGGAACGACTCTTCGTCCGATACGCGCACGACGCCGAGCTGTGGTTCGGTCGTGGTGAAGGCATAGTCGGCGATCTTCGGCCGTGCTGCGGAGACGACGGAGAGCAGGGTCGACTTGCCGGCGTTGGGGACGCCGACGATTCCGCAGTCGGCGAGGAGCTTCAGCTCGAGCCGTAGGGTGCACCGTTCGCCCGGCTCTCCTTTTTCGGCAAAGCGCGGCGCTTGACGGATGCTGGTCGCAAAGTGCTGATTGCCGAGGCCCCCGCGGCCGCCTTTGGCCACGAGGACGCGTTCGCCCGGAGCAAGGAGATCGGCGATCAGCACCTCGGCTTTCCGCTCGTACGAGCGATGAACGAGCGTCCCGACGGGGACTCCCACGGTGAGGTCGGCGCCGCTGCGACCCGACTTATTGGAGGAGCCTCCGTTCTTCCCCGACTCGGCCTCGAAGCTGCGATGGTAACGGAACTCGGCCAGCGTCGAGATCTCGGGGTTCGCTTGGAGGTAGACGCTCCCACCATGGCCGCCATCGCCGCCCGCAGGTCCGCCTTTCGGGATGAATTTCTCTCGCCGCCATGCGACGATGCCGTCGCCGCCGCTACCGGCCGCAACCTGTATCGTCGCTTCGTCGATGAATTGCAGGCTATGCCGCTGTGCGAACGTTGACGTGCTTGCGGTTGCGGCGGTTCGCAAATTCGACGACCCCAGCTGCCAGCGCGAAAAGGGTGTGATCCTTGCCGATGCCGACGTTCGCGCCCGGATGAAATTGCGTACCGCGCTGCCGCACGATGATATTGCCCGCGTTGACTCGCTCGCCGCCGAACTTCTTGATGCCCAGACGCTGTGCGTTCGAGTCGCGGCCGTTGCGGGTCGAACCCGCGCCTTTCTTCGAAGCGAAAAGTTGAAGGTCGAAGCGGAACATAGCCGACGAAGTATACCACACGGGGGCCAGGGTTCGTCCAGCGAGGGAGGCGTCCCGGCCGCGAGAGTGGAGGGCTCACGAGGCTCCTTCCAGCGCCGCAGAGGTCGAGCGAGCAACGAGCGCCGGATGCGCGAGGCGAGCGGCCGCGAGAGGGACCCACACGTCCTGCGCTCTAACTTGCACCCGGTTTGGAGCCACTACAGCAGAATGCGCGCGCCACGGCGCGGGGGGACCGGCGACGGGTTTTCGTCACGGGGTTGGGCGCCGTCACTCCCATCGGCAACACGCGCGACGATTTCTGGCGCGCACTCGTTGCGGGAGAATCGGGCATCGCGCCGATCACCGCGTTCGACGCGAGCGATTTTACGACGCGCTTTGCTGGCGAGGTCAAGGATTTCGGGGTCGAGCAGATCATCGGCAAGAAGGAAGCGCGCCGTATGGACCGGTTCGCCCAGTTTGCGTTCGTCGCGGCGCGGCAGGCGATCGAAGATGCGAAGTTTCCGGTAGACGATGCGGAGGTGTGCCGCCGGGTCGGTGCAGTGATTGGTACTGGGATCGGTGGAATTCTCACGTTCTGGCATCAAGCCGAACGCGCTCGCGAGCAGCAGAGTTGGGCGAAGGCGTCACCGTTCTTCATCCCCATGCTGATGGCCAACGCCGCGCCGGCGCACGTCTCGATGACCTACGGTTTCAAAGGCCCCTTTTTCTCCACGGCGAGTGCGTGCGCGAGCGCCAACGACGCGATCGCGACGGCGTACAATCTCGTGGCGCACGGTGATTGCATTGCGATGATTACGGGTGGTACCGAAGCGGTCGTCTCACCCCTCGCAATCGGCGGGTTCTGTTCGATGCGAGCGATGTCGACGCGCAACGATGATCCGGCACGAGCGTCGAGGCCGTTCGATCGCGAGCGAGACGGTTTCGTCCTCGGCGAAGGATCCGGAGTGCTGCTGCTCGAGGAGGCGGAGCATGCGCGCTCGCGCGGCGCGCACGTCTATGCTGAACTACTCGGATACGGACAGTCCGCGGACGCGTACGACATCGTTGCGCCCGATCCCGAAGGCGATGGCATCTACCTCGCCTTGCAGCGCGCCTGCGAGAGTGCCGGGATTTCGCCGAATGAAGTAGACTACATCAACGCGCACGGGACCTCGACGCCGATGGGCGATCCACCGGAATCTAAGGCCATCGAGCGATACTTCGGCGAGCACGCTTACCGAATCGGCGTCAGTTCGACCAAATCGATGACGGGCCATGCGCTCGGCGCTGCGGGCGGGATCGAAGGTGTCGCTACGGCGCTCGCCGTTTCCAACGACGTCATGCCGCCTACGATCAACTACGAATACCCGGATCCCGAGTGCACCCTCGATTACGTTCCGAATGTTGCGCGGCAGGCGTGCGTACGCATAGCGCTCTCGAACGGCTTCGGGTTCGGTGGACATAACTGCGTCATCGTCTTCGGGAAGGTACGCTGAGAGGGCGTGGCTGACGTCAACCGGCGGAGGCGGTTGCGCAGTTTACTTGCTCTTGCGGGAGTCCGCATCGCGCCCGATCTTCGCTCGATCGAGTGCGCGTTCGTCCATCAGAGTTACGCCCGCGAGGCCGGCCTCGCGTCGAACGAGCGGCTGGAATTCTTGGGCGACTCCATTCTCGGGACGATCGTCGCAGCGTGGCTGTACGAACATTTTCCGCGGGAACCCGAAGGAGAGTTGACGTTGCGCAAGGCGTCGATCGTCAACGATGCGCAACTCGCGCGTACCGCCCACCGCCTCGGTTTCTCAAATCTCGTGCTGCTCGGCTCGGGAATGCGCGGCACGGGTGGTGCGGAGAACGCATCGATCCTCGCCGACACGTTCGAGGCGTTCATCGGTGCTCTCTATCTGCGCTATGGCATCGAGCGATCGCGGCGTTTCGTGCTTCGCGAGCACGTCGAACAATTGGAGCACGAATCGAGAACGCTCCTCGATCCAAAGACGCGCTTGCAGCATATCGCCCAGGCGCAGCTCGGCGCGACGCCGGTCTACCGCGAGGAAGACCGCGGCACTCCGCAGCAGCCGTCGTTCGTCTCGCGCGTCATCGTCGCGGGACGGATGTTGGGAAGCGGGAGTGGTTCGTCGAAGAAGATTGCCCAGCAAGCCGCGGCCCAAGAGGCGCTGGAGCGACTGGAGGCGAGTGAAACGTAAAGCGACCGGAGACCGGTGAAACTCAAAAGGATCAAGGCGTTCGGATTCAAGACGTTTGCCGAACCGACGACGATCGAGTTCGGCAGCGGCGGCATCACCGCAATCGTTGGGCCAAACGGTTCCGGCAAATCGAATATCGTCGACGCATTTCGCTGGGTGCTCGGTGAGACGTCGACCCGCTCGCTCCGATCGAACAAGCTCGAGGACGTGATTTTCGCCGGCAACGAACAGCGTAAGCCGCTCGGCCTCGCCGAAGTCTCGGTGGCGTTCGATAACGAGGATCGCGCGCTTCCCATCGACTTCGCCGAAGTCGAGATCACGCGGCGAGCCTATCGCGCGGGCGAGAGCGAGTATTTTATCAATCGCACACAGGTTCGGTTGCGGGACGTGCTCGATCTGTTGATGGGGACGGGGTTGGGGCCCGGCTCATATGCGATCGTCTCGCAGGGAGAGATCGACGCGGTGCTGCGCAGCCGTCCGGTGGAACGCCGCGAACTCTTCGAAGAGGCCGCCGGAATCAGCAAGTTTCTCGCGCGCAAGCACGAGTCGCTGCGCCGGCTCGAGCAGACCGAGGCCAACGCCATTCGCATCAGCGATCTCGTCGCGGAGACAGAGCGGCGAATTCCGGAACTCGAGACGCAGGTGCGGCGCGCGAAACGCTATCGCCGTGTAAGCGCCCGCGTCCGCGATCTGGAGATCTTGTCGTACCTGCGTGCGAGCGAGTCGCGGCGGCGGGAGCGCGAGACGCTGCGCGAATCGATGAAAGGGAACGACGAGCGCCGGGCAGTTGCAGCCGCGAGGGTTGCAACGCTCGGTGCGAATCTTGCCGATACGCGCACGCAGCTCTACCGGCAGGAGTTGCAACTCGAAGAGTTTCGCTCGCAGGCGCAAAGCCGCCGCGCCGAGTTGGCGAGTGTAGAGACGGAGTATGCGGCAACGCTCGCGCGCCGCGAGGCACTGGAAGCGCAATCGACGCAGACCACGCATGACGTCGAGCGCGTCGCGCAAGAGCGCGCTTCGCTCGAACGGTCGATCGCGTCGCTCGACGATCAGCTCGTGCCGCTCGAGCGCGAAACGTCGCGGGCGCGCGAGCGCGAAACAGCGGCGCTTGCCTCGCTGACCGAGGCCCGCGGCAGGCTCGATGCGATCTTCACGCAGTTGCGCGCGGTCGAAGCGGATGCAGCCGAGCGCGCTGCACGCCGCGCCGAGCGTCGCGTGCAGAGCGAGAACATCCGCGCGGAGGTTGAGCGGGTCGAAGCCGAACTTCATGCAGCTCGCGAGCACGCGGCGGCGGTCGCGCTCGCGGAGGGAGCTGCTGCCCAGCGCTACAGGCAAAGCACCGCACGCGCTGGCGAGCTCGAGGGTCGCGTTTCCGACTTTCGCGATGCGCTTGATGCCGCCGAGCGCGAAGCGAGAGAGGCTCATGCCGACTTGCTGCGAGCGCAGACGTTGCATCGCGAGCACGTTGCCGAGGTGACGGCCGCCGAGTCGCGCCTGCATACGGTCGAAGAACTCGAAAACGCCCTCGAGGGTCACGTACCCGGAACGCGGGCCGTGATCGAAGCATCGCAACGTGGGGAGCTGCGCGGCATCGACGGCGTCGTCGCCAATCTCATCACGATCGAGGAGCGTTACGCGTGTGCGATGGATGTCGCATTCGGCGCACGGCTCTCCAATGTCGTTACCCGCACTGCTGCCGACGCAGAACGGGCGATCGAGTACCTCAATCGCACCGAACTGGGCCGGGCCACGTTCATGCCACTCGAAAAACTTGCATCGCACGTTCCAGCGCAGACGGCGGATCGCGCCGCTTTCTTGCGCGAGCCCGGGGTCGTCGGATATGCGCCGGACCTCATTCGCTGCGAAGCGCAATACGCTCCGCTCGTGCAGTACTTGGTGGGCGACGTGCTCGTGGTCGACACCCTCCACACGGCGTTGCGCATCGTTCGCGAGCGGAACTTCATGGGTATCGTGGTGGCGCTCTCGGGCGAAATGGTTGCCGGCGGACGCACCATCAGCGGCGGACGCTTCGCGCGCGAACGATCCATTCTTTCGCGGCGAGCGCAGGCGGCTCACCTACGCCGGCAGTTGCCGGGTTTGCAAGCGCAGCTCGTAGAGTATGAAACGCGAGTGCAAACCGAAAGCGCGCACGATGAGGAAGCGGGCGCCAAGCGCGACGCGACGCGAGAGATTCTTGCCGGCGAGGAATTGCGGCTTGCCGAAGTGCGCGCCGAGGCTGTGGCGCGCAACGCCGAAGTCGAGCGTCTGCACCGTGAGGCCGAACAGGCAGCGCAGACGGTGCAGACGTCGCTGGCGCGCCTCGAGGACGCGCAGGCGCGCCAGCGCGAGTACGAGTCCACGGACGGGATTGGCGATCGCGGCGAGGGTGAGCGTCACCGGCTGGAAGCGGAGCTCGCGCGAGCGCGGGAGGAGATCGCGCGCGCGGAGGAGTCGCAATCGCGCGAGATCGCCGCGGCTGCGGCGATTCGCGAGCGCAGCGCGGCGATTGCAGCGCAGCGCAATGCAGCCTCGGCTCGTCTCGGGATGCTCGATCAAGATCACGAGCGGGCTCGCGCCGCTCGCGAACGCATGCTTGCAGAAATCGGCTCGCTTACCGACCTGACACGCGGACTGCACGAACGTATCGAAGGGTTGCGGCGAGGCGTCATCGAGGTCGACGCGCAGGTCGATCTGGCGCGTCGTGAGCGCGAGACGTTTATCGACCGCCAGACTTCGCTTGAAGGCGAGCTGCACGTCGCCGAGAGCGAGGAACGACGAATTTCCAGCGAAGGCGAGAGCGCGCATACGCGGCTCACGCAAATCGAGGCCGAACTTGGGATGATCGTGTCGCAGTTCGCGCAGAATCCCGCGACCGACGAGGAGTGCCGCGACGTCGAGAGACGTTATCGCGACGAGCCCGACGGCATCGTGGAGGAGCTACCACGGCTACGCGACGAGCTGGCGCGTCTCTCCGCTAATGTCAATCTCAATGCGGAGGCAGAGCGGGAGGAGGTGGCCGAGCGCGAGCGATTCCTGCGCGCACAGCTCGACGATCTCTCGAAGGCACGCGAGACGCTGCTCGCGTCGATCAAGGAAATCGAGCAGCAGACGCAAGCGCAGTTCAACGATACGTTCGATCGCGTCGCGAAGGAGTTCTCCAAGGTTTACGCGCGTCTGTTCGAAGGCGGTATCGCGCGGATGTGGCAGACGAATCCGGAGAATTTGTCGGAGACCGGCATCGAGATCGCGGTACAACCACCGGGGAAGAAGCAGATGCCTCTGCCGGCGCTCTCCGGCGGCGAACAGGCGATGACGGCCGCCGCGCTGATCTTCGCGCTCATCACCGTGAAGCCGTCGCCGTTCTACCTGCTCGACGAAGTCGATGCCGCGCTGGACGACGCGAACGTCGAGCGCTTCAAAGCGATGGTACGCGAGCTCTCCGGCGACTCCGACACGGTCATCGTCACCCACAACAAGAAGACGATGGAGCTTGCCACCCGGCTGTACGGCGTGACGATGGGCGAATCGGGAGTAAGCTCGATCATCTCGGCGGAGCTCGCCACCGCCGAGCCCGAACGTGCCCCCGCCCTCGCGTAGCCGCGTCATCCCGAGCGCAGCGACACATTGTGTCATCCTGAACGTAGCGGACGCAGCGAGCGAAGTCGAAGGACTGCCAGGTGACTGTTGCCCGGCGCGCCCTCGTCTCGCTTTCCGATACGACGGGAGCCGACAATCTTGCACGCGCGCTCCGCGATCACGGATTCGTGATCTTCGCGACCAGCGGCACGCGAGGATTTCTTGCAGCGCGAGGCATCGAGGTGCGTGACGTTGAGAGACTCACCGGTTTCTCGCCACTCTTCGGCGGGCGCGTGAAGACGCTGCATCCCAATATTCTCGGCGCGATTCTGTTCGACCGCGATTCGCCCGAGCAGCGCGACGAAGCTCGGCGGCGCAAGATCGCGCCCATCGACGTTGTCGCAGTAACGCTCTATTCGCCGCCGGAGATCGACATCGGCGGCGTTGCACTGCTTCGCGCCGCGGCAAAGAACCACGCGCACGTATGCGTGCTCTGCCATCCATCACAGTACGCCGAGTTCATCGCGGCCCTGGGAGGAGACGGACCGTCGCTCGAGTACCGCAAGCGCCTCGCTGCGGCCGCGCTGCAACACACCGGTGCATACGACATAGCGAACGCCGAACGTGTCAGCGTGTCATACCGAGCGAGGAGGCGCGAAGGCGCGTCCGACGTCGAGGCAAGCGCCTCACGCCAAACGCTCGCATTGTCGCTCCCCCTGCGTTCCGCGTTGCGCTATGGTGAAAACCCGCAAGAACGCGGCGCGTTCTACGCGCCCGATGGAGAACTCGTGCCCGAGCAACTTCACGGGAAGGCGCTTTCATACAACAACCTACTCGATCTGGATGCAACGCTGCGTTTGCTGTCGCGCTCGGGGTTTTCGCAAGATGACGCAAGCGTTCGCGCAGCGGTCGTCAAGCATACGATCCCGTGTGGCGTTGCCCAGCGTGCGACCGTAGCGGACGCAGTCCGTGAAGCGCTCGACGCGGATCGCATCTCCGCCTACGGCGGAATCCTTGCGACCGATACAATGCTCGACGGCCCTGCTGCAGAGCTACTGGCGCAAGTCTTCCTGGAGATCGTCGCCGCCTCAGATTTCGATGATGCGGCACTCTCGGCGTTGCGCAAGAAGCGCAATCTGCGCGTCATGCGTTTTTCACGAGAACTTCCACAGCGGTTGGCGTCGGAGCGAAGCCTGCGCAGCGCTCTGGGCGGAGTGCTCGTCGAGGAGCCCGATCCTACGGCCGAACCCGAAACGTTGCGTGTCGCGTCACGCCGCGAGCCAAACGAAAGCGAGTGGCGCGACCTTCGGTTTGCCTGGGACATCGTGCGCCACGTAAAATCCAACGGCATCGTCGTAGTTAACGGCGGCGTTACGCGCGGCATCTGCGCGGGGCAGACGAACCGCGTCAGTGCGGTGGAAATCGCGGCGTGCCGTGCCGGCGAACGCGCGCGCGGCGCGGCGCTCGCAAGCGACGGATTCTTTCCGTTCGTGGATGGGCTGGAGGCCGCGATTGCCGCCGGTTGCAGCGCCGTCATCGCTCCGCGTGGTTCGATACGCGACGAAGAGGTGATCGGCGCGGCCGACCGTGCCGGTATCGCGCTGGTCTTCTCCTCGCACCGCCACTTCCTGCACTAACTCCCGCTGCAGGTCGTCGTACGCCCTGCCGTTGTCAAACTCTTCACAAAGTGCTTTGCTCACGACGAAACGGTCATCCGGTCGGATCGAGACATAGCCGGGACCGAACAGCCTGTGGATATCGGCACGTAGCGCGATACCAATTTGAGAGTTCGTGACGGCACTGTCTCGGAAAATCGACGATGTGCGCCGGGTCGACGGCCGGAATCGCTTTCTCTCCCGTCACCGCACACTGGTTTCCATACGCCGACAACACGAGTTCCCTGAATCATCCTTGCCCAAGTCGGGGAAGGAAGATACCCGGCTTACCCGATGTAGAACCGACGCAGCCTGCTGCGATACATTGCCCCAAAAATAGAAGCGCGTTGCTTTGGATCCTGTAGCTGAAGGAACAAAGGGAGTTTCGCTCGACTGTGGGTACTCTACGATCCTATGCCTCGATTCTTGCATACGTCGATCTTCGTAAACGACATGAACGAGTCGATCGCGTTCTATCGGGACAAACTCGGGTTGAAGCTACTGGACGGCCCCTTTCATTATCCGGGTAACGCCGACATGGCGTTCGTCGGCAACGACTGGAACTCGTACGTCGAGCTGGTCTACGATTTGGAGGAGCACCCGCCATATCAACTTGGCAACCGTTACGAACACCTTGCGATCGAAGCCGACGGCGACCTGAAGTCCTATGTAGAGAATCTCAAAGGCAAAGGCGTGAAAGTGCTCAAGGATGTCTACAAGTCGCCGAGCGGAACGCGCGCCATCGCGTTCGTCGAGGACCCCAACGGTATCCCGGTCGAGCTTCTGGAGCCGCGCAAAGCGTCAACGCTTTCTTAAAGCCTCCTAACAGGCTAGCGGTAGATAAAGGGATCGGCTGGCGGCTCGATGCGTTCGAGCCGGTCGACGCGAAATGCAAGCGCGCTTCGGCTGCGCTCGACGATCCCATCCGCCCACAGCCAGGCGCCGGCAGGGTAGCGCACGCGGCTTGCGAGACGAAGAGCCACGGGGCTTGCGTCGGCGCGGCAGCAGGTGATCGCGAAGCGAACGAGCGCATCCGCGCCTATTCCGTGGACGAGCGTTCCCGCGAAGGTAATGCGTTCGCCGGGGAAGAGATTGGCACGTGTCGTCTCGGTTGCGTGATACGCCGGCGGTGGAGCGATGAGAAGGGCGCCGGCGAGCATGACTGCGGATGGGATCCGCGCAGGCGGAGATTGGCTGCGGCGGTGGACGACCGCGAGCACCGCACATGCGAGCGCTATCGCAAGCGGCGCATAGGCCAGTACGTCGTGCCCATCTTTGTGGTGATGCGCGCGCAGCAGCGTGCGAGCGTCGAATATTCCACCGACGCACAGCATACCGGCAGCAGCGAACGGAGCGCGCGCATGAAACGATGCGGCAATTGCGGCGACACCGAGCGCGCACGGTGAGGCTGCAAAGCCGAAGATCGCCCCTCCGAGCCACTGCAGCGGAGGCGAAGCGCGATCCAAGCGTACGTCGGCGAACACGTGCATGACCACGCCGGCGAGAATCGCGGCCGGAAGCAGTGCGGCAAGCTGCGAGAGCAAGGGTTCTTCAGGCAAGCAACGCTTCGTGGCACCTCCCTCGGCGTCGGACGCACGTTCGTGCGTCCTCGTTCGGGATGACAAGTGCACGCCGTGGGGCGCATAGCGCCGCGCGCGCTCGGGATGACGAGGGGCTCGCTCGCGACGACCAGCGTGGAGGAGCCGTGCGGCGAGCAGCGCGGCTCCGAAACGGAGGAGTGCCGGGATCGGGCCGAACACGAGGCCGGTTGCGACGCCGGTAGGCAGCGAGAGCGCGCCCGGACCGGCTGCGCAGCCACAGCCGAGATAGGCCGGTACGCGCGACAGGAGCGCACGTGCCGCAGCGGCGAGCCGTCCCCGAGCACGCAACTTCCCCGACAGAGAGCGCTCCGCGAGCGTCTGTAGCAGCACTCCTGCAAGAATAAACGGGGCGCCTTCGAACAGGGAGGCCGCGGCCGTCGCCAGCACGCCGCGTATCGCCTGCGCCGGCAGCAATGCCAGGGCGGCAAGGACGCAACACGTTATAAGCACGGGGTTCATGGCTTCGAAGATCACCGCACCGCGCGGAACACAGGATCTCATTCCCCCGCACTCGGCTCGTTGGCAGGAGCTGGAGGCGAAAATTCACGCGCTCGCGCGCCGGTTCGGCTACGCTGAAGTACGAACCCCACTCTTCGAGGCGACGGAGCTCTTCGTTCGTGGCGTCGGCGAAACGACCGACATCGTCGAAAAAGAGATGTACACGTTCACCGACAAGGGCGGACGCAGCATGACGCTGCGGCCGGAGTGGACGGCGCCGGTCGTGCGCGCCGCGCTCGAGCACCAGATGCTTGCACGAGGGCCGCAACGGCTCTATTACGTCGGCCCCATCTTCCGCTACGAGCGTCCACAAAAAGGACGGTACCGGCAATCGCATCAATTCGGCGTCGAGTGCACGGGATATCGCGGCGCAGAAGCCGATGCCGAGGTCATCTCGCTTGGGTGGGAACTCATACGCGCCTACGGCATCGAAGGAGTTTCGCTACGGATCAACTCGATCGGCGACGCGTCGTGCCGGCCGCGTTACCGGCAGGCGCTGCTCGAGCATTTTCGCCCGAACATCGCGCAGCTGTCGGAGGAAGCGCAGCGGCGCATCGAGCGAAATCCGTTGCGCCTGCTCGATAGTAAGGAAGAGCGCGACCTCCGGTTCGTCGCCAGTGCCCCGCACTTTGAAGATTTCCTGTGCGAGGAATGCCGCGAACACTTTGCATCGCTGCGCGCGAACTTGGATTTGCTCGAGATTCCGTACTCCATCGACTGGCGCATCGTACGCGGTCTCGATTACTACACGCGCACGGTCTTCGAAGTCTCTTCGAACGTTCTCGGCGCGCAGAGCACTCTCTGCGGCGGCGGGCGATACGACGATTTGATCGCTTCGCTCGGCGGGCCGAATATGCCGGCGGTTGGCTTTGCGCTCGGCATCGAGCGCTTTCTCATGGTCGTGGAGGCATCGAGGGGGAGTGCGGCTGCGCCGAGGGCAGGCATCCAAGCGATCGCGCTCGGAGCGCAGGCGCGTGCGACGTTGCTCCCCATCGTCGGCGAGTTGCGACGCGCGACCGAGATCCCAGCCTTCATGGATTACGAGGAGCGCAAGTTGTTGGCGCACCTCAAGATCGCGGACCGAAACGGTGCCCGCTTCGCATTGATCGTCGGTAGCGAGGAGCTGGCATCGGGCCAGGCGGTGTTGCGCGATCTCGAGGGCCGCACGGATCGGCGCCTGCCGCTGCTCAGTCCGAAAGACGTTGCGGACGCGCTCGTAGAAGCAACCGGAGGGAGCCTCTGAGGATGGAAGAAGAGCGGCAGACACTCGAGGAGCTGCTGCGCGTTATGCGCGAGCACGACCTAGATCGCATCAAGGTCAAGGTCGGCGAAGCCACCTATGAGCTGGTGCGGCGTCAAACGGCGGCGCCGAACCCCAATGGCGCGGTACCCGTGCCGCTTGCCACGCCGCAAGCCGGTGGCTCTGCAGCGCTCGCGCCGCCGCCGAACGTCAAGCGCGTGCTCGCCCCGCTTACCGGCGTTTTCTATCGCCAGCCATCGCCGGACGCAGAACCGTTCGTTAGCGAAGGCGACCGCGTGGAGGTCGACCAGGTGCTGTGCGTGCTCGAGGCGATGAAGCTCTTTAACGAGATTCGCAGCGACTACGCCGGAACGGTCGTGCGCGTTCTTCCCGGCAACGGCGAGTTGGTTTCGCAGGGCGAGGAGCTGTTTTGGATTCAGCCGTGAAGAATCTCCTCGGCAGACGCGGCTTCGACGCGCTGCTTGCAGACCGCCGTGGTATCTTCGACGCACCTCACTATCGAGCGCAAGTGGAGGCGATTGCCGAAGCAGTCGTCAAAGCGCTGCGCGCCGGCAAGAAAGTGTTGTGGTGCGGTAACGGTGGCAGCGCCGCCGAGGCGCAGCACATGGCAGCGGAGCTGTCGGGACGCTTCCTGCGAGAACGCCCCGGACTCGCGAGCGAAGCGCTCTCCGTCAATACGTCGACGCTGACAGCGGTCGGTAACGACTACGGCTATGAGTACGTCTTTTCGCGCCAAGTAGAGGCGTTTGCGCAGCCTGGTGACGTCGTGATCGGGTTGACGACGAGCGGAAATTCCCCTAACGTCGTGCGCGCACTCGAGGCGGCGCGGCGTAAGGGAGCAATCGCGGTTGCCTTCACCGGCAACGGCGGCGGCGCCGTCGCACCGGTTGCCGATCTCCTACTGCTGGGACCGGGTGGATATGCGGCGATCGTGCAAGAAGTGCATCAGGTAATGGCGCACATTTTGTGCGATCTCGTCGAACAGCGCATGATCTTCGGCGACTCCTGAACGAAGGCAGGCCTCCTAAAACGATGTCAACCGCGATGCTGGTCGAGGATGCGAAGGCGTTGATCGAGCGCATGCGAGGCCGCTCGGTTCTCGTCGTGGGAGACGTCATGCTCGACGAATGGATTTGGGGAAGCGTCTCGCGCATATCTCCCGAGGCGCCGGTACCGGTCGTTGCGGTTTCGAACCATTCGTTCACGCTCGGCGGCGCCGGGAATGTCGCAAATAATTTGCGCGCCCTGGGCGCGCGGGCCTCGATCGCCGGAGCCGTCGGCGAAGACGCTTTCGCGAACGAAATCCGTCGCCTGCTCCAAGATGAAGAGATCGACACCAGCGGAATCGTGACCGTTGCCGACCGGCCGACCACTCGCAAGACTCGAATCGTTGCCCACAACCAGCAAGTAGTGCGTGCGGATTGGGAGTCCAACGCGGCGCTCCGCGCCGACGATCGGACACGGGTTGCCGCTTTCGTAGGCGAACGCGCCGCGCGCAGCGACGCGGTCATTCTGAGCGATTATGCGAAGGGATTGCTGTCGTGCGAGATCGTGGAGGCGGCGCGCCGCTGCCCGATTGTCATCGCCGATCCGAAGCCGGCGAATCTCGCTCTCTTCGCTGGCGTCACGTGCGTTGCTCCAAACGTCCAAGAGGCCGGTTACGCGACCGGTATCGACATCATCGACGAAGCGACGTTGGATGAGGCCGGTTCGCGCATGCTCGAAAGCATGCGCTGTCGCTACGTCGTTATCACGCGCGGAGAGCACGGCATGTCACTCTTTGGGGCCGAAGGAATACGACTCGACGTTCCCTCGATGGCGAGAATGGTCTACGACGTGAGCGGCGCGGGGGATACCGCGGTCGCCGTGCTCGCCCTGGCACTCGCCGCCGCAACCCCGATCGAGCGCGCGGTCGAGTTCGCCAACTTCGCCGCCGGGGCCGTCGTCGAGAAGCTCGGTACTGCAACCGCCTCTGCCGACGAAATCCTCGCACTCGTAGCCCATGAACGCTGAAGCGCCGTTCGGCAAACTGCTCGACGCAGACGCCGCAGCGGCATGGCGCGAAGAACAGCGCGCCACCGGAAGGTGCGTCGTCTTCACGAACGGCTGTTTTGACGTGCTGCACGCCGGGCATGCAGAGTATCTCGCCTGGGCCCGCGCCCAGGGCGACGCCCTCATCGTGGGGCTCAACGACGATGCGTCGGTTGCGCGCATCAAGGGGCCGCAGCGTCCAATCGTACCGTTCGCGCAACGGGCGCGATTGCTGGCGGCGCTGCGCAGCGTCGACGTCGTCGTGGGGTTTGGCGAACGGACGCCGGAGGCGCTGCTCGAGCGGATTCGGCCGGACATCCACACGAAGAGCGCGCAGTATAAAGAGGAAGAGTTACCGGAGCGAAACGTCGTGCTCCAGCACGGCGGCGAGGTACGCCTCGCACCGCACGTTGCCGGGATTTCCACGACGCAAACGATTGCGCGCATCATCGCGCGTTACGGTTGATCAGAGGCTCGTTAAGGTGCGGTTGGTGCTTACCGCAAACGGCCCAGGGGAGGTCGCCGGTTGGGTGCGTCCGCTGCTCGTGCGCCTCTATCGGCTTGCGCCGGATTGCGACGTGCATGTGTTCATCGTTCCCGACGACTACGCGACCGGCAGGGAATCGCAGATCGTCCGGGCGCTGTTCCCGCAGGCACACGTTTACGATCCCAAACGGTATCTTGCCGTTGCATTTGGCGCCCGGCGTGGCGACCTTCCAAGCGACGTCGACGTCGTGCAGTATCTCGGGGGTGACCTGATGCACGCCGCGCGCCTTCATCGCCGATTCGGCGGCGTTGCCGCAACATACAAGTTCTCCCGCCGCGCTTATCGCACGACGTTCGCACGGGCATTCGCGGTCGATGAAAGGAACGCGCGAGAGCTTCGAGAGACTGGGACGCCGGCAGATCGCATAACGATCGTCGGCAATCTCGCAATAGATGGAGCGCTTATCGAGGCGCAGCTTCCTCCGGAGACCGGCGCGCCGAACGACGGTATCCTCGTGATGCCGGGTTCGCGAAAGTACGAAGTTGAGCATCTCGTGCCGTTTTTCTTTACGATGGCGCTGCGCGTCGTGCGCGAGCGGCCGGGATTCCCCGTCGCGTTCGGCGTCTCGCCGTTCACGTCGAACGGCCAACTGCGCGACGCGGTCGAGCGCGGCGGCGATCCGCGAGTCTACTCCAAGCGTGGACGGCTGATCGAGGAAGAAGGCCGAACGTTCTTGGTATCGCTCGATGGAAGCGTTCGATTCGCCGTGCTGCGTCACGCTATTTCGGCCGCACGACGAGCGCGGCTGGCAATCACTATCCCCGGGACCAAGTGCATCGAGCTGGCCGCGGTAGGCGTGCCGACACTTGCGGTCACGCCGCTCAACGCGGCGGAGCTAGCCACGTTTAACGGCCCCCTCACGTATCTCGATCGCGTTCCGGTTGCCGGTAGATATCTGAAGCGCGCCGTGGCGGTTTCGATTTCGCGCAAGCACGCGTTTCATACGCAGCCGAACATCGACCTCGGCGAGATGATCGTACGCGAGCTGCACGGCACCCTCACTCCGGGGCGCGTCGCGCGCGTAGCGTTGCAGAGCTACGACGACCGTGAGTGGCTCGACGAGAGTGCCGCGAGGTTACGGGTGCTCTATGCGTCCCACGGCGGCGCGGCCAGCCGCATGGCGAACGCATTGCTTGAACTCGCGAGCAGCGGCCGATGAGAATTTCCGTCCTCATCGCGACGAAAGATCGCGCCCGCGCGCTCGAGCGAGCGTTGCGATCGCTCGAAGGGCAGATCGGCGCACCCCCCTTCGAAGTCGTCGTGGTGGATAACGGTTCGACGGATTCGACGCGCGATATCGTCGAGCGCGCGATGGAGATGCGCCGCCCTCCGCTTCGATACGTTTACGAGCCGGAACCGAACCGTGGGAAGGCTCGCAATCGCGGCGTCGAGGTCGCCGAAGGGCAGCTCGTGCTATTCTGCGACGACGACGTCACCGTGCCTCCCGGCTGGATAGCCGCACACGATGCGGCCCATACGAACGATGCTCTGGTCGTGACGGGTCCCATACTCAACGTCGCGTCCTATGAGGAACGCCCTCGCCCTTCGGTTGCGAACTATTCGAGGGCGTTCTTCTGCACGTGTAACGTGTCGGTGCCGCGATACGCGCTCGTCGAGGTTGGCGGGTTCGATGAGGCGTTCCAGCTCTACGGCTGGGAGGATACCGAGCTCGGCGTCCGCTTGAAAGACCGTGGCATGCACCATCGCTTTGCCTGGGAGACGTACCTCTGGCACGTGAAACCTCCCGCGGAGAACACGCTCGAGATCGAGACGCGCAAGGCGATGGAGAAGGCGCAAATGGCGGCACGGTTCGTGCACAAGCGGCCGACGCGTCGTGCGCGGCTTGCAACCGGTGCATACGCGGCAAATCTCTTGCGCGGGAAGTACTTCTTTCCGGACGCGCTGCTTGCCGTCTATGCGGGCGCGGCATCCAGTGCGTGGCTTCCACCGCCCTTGCGCGCTCTGGCTCGCGCACAGTTTCTGGACGGCATCTATACCCGCGAGTTGGCGCGTGCGCTCGAACGGTAACGATGCTGCGGCCATCGTGCTCTGTGCCGGCGGCGGAATCGGCGACTCGCTGTTTGCCTCGATCGTCGCTCGCGCGCTGCATCAAAGGTACGGAAGGGTCGACGCCTTAACGCTGCCGTCGCATTGCGGCGCGCTCGAACGCGTTCCCGACTTCGACGACGTGCTCGTCGACGAAGGTGGCGAGGAACAGACGCTCGGCGCTCGGCTCGCGGAGCGTTCCTATGCTGCGGCGATCGTTACGTGGGCGACGGCGCGCATCGCCCGTATCGTGCGGCGCGCGCGTATCCCCGTGCGTGTCGGGCAGGCACGACGCCTGTACTCGGGTCTCTTCACCAAGCGCGTCGTCGTGCGTAGCGAGCGCGGTGACGTCACCTCGCATTGGACGCAGATCCTTCTCGATTACGCCCGCGCTCTCGATTGCGATACGGAGGATCGGCATCCGCGCTTTTGCCCGAAAGCGAGTGACGAGGCCGAAGTCCACGAGATGATGGAGCGGAACAGACTCGCTCCCGGGGAGTTCGTCATCGTGCATCCGTGCAACGCCATCGCATCTCGCGTCGCTTGGCCGACCGCTGGATGGGCGGCGCTCGCGAACGAGCTCGCGGATCAGCTCGGCGTAAGGGTGGCGGTTACGGGTAGCACTGAGGAGGCATCGATCGCACGAGACATCGCACGCAATGGCAAAGTTATCTCCCTAGCTGGAGCGACCGGTGTCGGGGGGTTCGGAGCGCTCGCCAAATCTGCGCGGGCGTTCGTCGGCATAACGACGGGTGCCATGCACGTAGCTGCGGCGGTCGGTTGCCCCACCGTCGGCATATTTCCGTTCCAATCGGATTTTCCGGATCGCTGGGCGCCGCTCGGAGAGAAAGCGGCGATCGTACGTGCTTCGTATCCGTGTAGAGCCGGCGATACCAAGGAACGGTGTGGCGCGCGGTACGCGTGCATCGAGCATCTCGACGTTGCTCGCGTTCTTGCCGCGACGAAAGCGTTGATGGGTTCCCTCACGTGAGCGTCGCAATTCGCTTCGAGAACGTGGGAAGAAGTTTCGCGTCGCACGTCGCCTTGCGGGACGTGACTTTGGACGTGAAAAATGGCGAGCTGCTCGTCGTCATCGGGCGCAGCGGCAGCGGCAAAACGACGTTGCTCCGGTGCATCAACGCCCTCGTGCTGCCGGACGCGGGAGCGGTTTTCGTCCACGGCACGCGCGTCGGCGGCACAGACGTCACCGCGCTGCGCCGGCGGATCGGCTACGTCATCCAGAGCGGCGGCCTCTTTGCGCACATGACGGTCGCGCAGAACGCCACGATCGTGGGGCGCGCCGCAGGCGACAGCTTCGAGCGGCGAAAGGCGCGCGCTTCGGAGATCCTTTCAACGGTCGGGCTCGAGGCGTTGGGCGAACGGTACCCCGACGAGCTTTCGGGCGGGCAACGGCAACGCGTCGGCATCGCTCGCGCGCTCTACGCAGATCCGCCGATCATGCTGCTCGACGAACCGTTCGCCGCGCTCGATCCGCTCGCGCGCATGGATTTGCAGGACGAGTTTGCGCGATTGCACCGCGAGTTGAACAAGACGATCGTCTTCGTGACACACGACGTCGAGGAGGCGCTTTTTCTCGGGGATCGCGTCGCAGTGTTCGACGATGGTCGCCTCGTGCAGATCGATACGCCGGCTGGTCTACGATCGCACCCGGCGACCGAGTATATCGCGCGATTTCTGCGGCGCAGGATGGAACGAAGGTGAGTTTCAAGAGGCTGCTTGTTGCGGCCTGCGCTTGTGGATTTCTGGCAAGCTGCACCAAACTTTCCGCGCCGACGATCGTCATCGCCTCCAAGCAGGACACGGAGGGCCAGATCCTCGGCGAGATCCTCGCGCAGCTCGTCGAGGCGCGCACGCCGTACCTCGTGGAACGCAAGACAAACCTCGGCGGTACGCTACTCGTCTTTTCCGCACTGCGTTCCGGCGCGGTCGACGTCTACCCGGAATACACCGGAACCATCGATGCCGCCATCCTCCATCAAACCTTATCGTACGCGCAGATACGTCGTGAGATGGAGCGTCGCTTTCACATCTTCGTCTCGCCCGAACTGGGATTCAACAATACGTACGTGTTGGCGATGAAGGCGCAGAACGCGGCGCGATTGCACATACGAACGATCTCGGATCTTGCCGCGCACCGCGAGCTGCGCTGGGGCGTGACGCCGGAGTTCATGCATCGCAGCGACGGCCTGCCGGGGCTCGAGCGCGTCTATGGGCTGGGCACCGTGAACGCGGTGGACGTCGAGAAAAGCTTGGCATATCAGGCCCTGGCGAGCGGAGCCATTGCGGTAACCGACGCGTACTCGACCGATGGGCAGCTGCTGCGCTACGGTTTCGTGAAGCTCGCGGACGATCGCCACTTCTTCCCGCAATATCGCGCGCTGTACCTGGTGCGTGACGAAACGATACGCTCAGCGCCGTTGCTCGTACCGCTCCTACGCGAGCTGAGAGGGACGATCGACGAACGTACGATGACGGCGATGAACGCGAGCGTCGACATCGATCGGCGTTCGCCGCCGGAGGTTGCCGCGCGATTCCTCGCCTCGCGATTCGGTATCCATCGAACCCACGTCGCCGATCGGACCGTCGCCCTGGTATTGCGAGCGCTCGTGCGCCATATCGAACTAACGCTCATTACGGTGCTCGTCTCCGTTCTCGTCGGGGTGCCGCTGGGCGTGGCTGCGGCGCTGCGTCCGAGAGCGGGGCGCGCGATCATGAAGGTCGTCGGCACGTTGCAGACGATTCCCAGCCTTGCGCTGCTTGCGCTGATGATTCCGCTTTTCGGAATCGGCATCGTGCCGGCCCTCGTTGCGCTCGTGCTCTACGGGCTTCTCCCAATCGTCGCGAACACGATGTCGGGGCTGCGACAGATACCGGCCGACGTGCTCGATGCCGCCGAGGGCGTCGGGCTTTCACCGCGTCAGATCCTGGCGTGGGTGCAGCTGCCGCTGGCGCTGCCGTTTCTTCTCGCCGGCGTGCGGACGTCCGCGGTGATTGCCGTGGGCACGGCAACGATTGCGGCGTTCGTCGGTGCCGGAGGCCTCGGCGACTTCATCCTTACCGGTCTGACGCTCAACGATCCACGCACGATCCTGCTTGGTGCTGTACCGGCAGCGCTGCTCGCCATCGCCGTGGAGGAGCTCAGCTATCGCGTAGAGGTAGCCGTTCGGCCGCGCGGGTTACGATAAGAGATGAAGGCGACGATTCAGCTCTGCACCTACAACCGTCGCGCTTTGCTCGAACGCGTGCTCGACGCGTGTTTCGAGCAGACCGTTGACGGCGACGCGTATGAAGTCGTCCTCGTAAACGACGGCTCGACCGACGATACGCGTGCGCTCGTCGAGCGCATGCGGCCGCTTGCGCCATGCAAGTTCGTCGCGATCGACCGGCCCAACGGCGGCCTAGCGAAGGCGCGCAACACTGGCATAGCAGCCGCAACGGGAGAGCGCATCATTTTCATCGACGATGACGTTCTTCCGTTACCGAACTTCGTCGAGGAGCACCTCCGTTCCGGCACGCGGTATCCCAGTAACATCGTGCGCGGCGGAGCAATCAACGTCGAATCCTTCGACGACCTGCCGCCTCCGGTATGGTCGATACGCAATTACAGTGGGAACTACTTTTGGACTACCAACGTCTCGGTACCGCTTGAGACGCTGCGTAATGTCGGCGGCTTCGACGAAACGTTTGCGGAGTATGGCTGGGAAGACATCGACGTCGGCTTACGGTTACGCGCCGCCCGCGTGCGCGCAACGTTCAATCGGCGCGCGCTCGTCTACCACTACAAGCCGCCTCTACGCGGTGCGAGCCTCGATGCCATGCAGCGCCAGGCGCGCGCCCAGGCGCGCACCGCGCTCGAGCTAGTGCGCCTCCATCCGCACTGGCGCGCCTACCTCGCCACCGGCAACTACGCAGCGGCGAGAGCGTTGCACGGCGCCATCGCCCGCAGCGGAGTGGCTGCCCACTGTCGTGCGGTGCTCGCGGACGTGAAACCCGAGGCCGTGCTTTCCAAGCATCAGGAACGCGCGGCGCGGCGGCTGGCGACCGAGGCGTATTTCGAGGAACTGGGCAAGTAACGCGACGTGCGTATCCTGCTCACGCGAACCGATCGCATCGGCGATCTCATCTTGTCGACGCCGGCAATAGCGAGCATCCGCGCATCGTTCCCGAGTGCCCGCGTGACGCTGGTTACGAGCAAGTACAATCGCGTCGTCATGGAGCGCAACGACGACATCGACGAACTGGTGGCGCTTAACGGATCCTTCCGCCGCGATTACGACATCGCGGTTGCGCTGGCACCACGCATTACGGACCTGCGGATCGTTGGGGCGAGCCGTGCAAAGAGGCGCGTCGGCTACACGTACGCGCGACGCTGGTTCGCACGACTGACAGCGCCCGCGTTCGTCGACACGCTGATGATATCCGAGGCCGATCCCGTGCTCTGCGAACGCGATCCGGCGCTGCGGATCCGGCACGAGGTCGATCAACTGCTCGACCTCGTGGCATTGGCCGGGGCTAGGACGCGCATCACGCGCTTGCGGCTCGACGTTCGGGAGGAGGACCGCAGGGCGATCGAGGCGCTGCCGGAGCATCCGATCGTGCTGCACCTGGGGCGCCGGTGGTTCGATCAAGGAAGCTCGATCGACTCGACGCAGCGGCTGCTTCGAGAGCTCGTCGCACTCGGGCGCCCCGTCGTCGCAACGACGCCGCGCGAGAGCGTCGAATATGCTGCCAGGCTCGAAGCCCCGCCGCGCTGCAGGATCCTTGGGCACCTTCCGTTCTTCACCTGGGCTGCCGTCTTCGAGCGCGCATCGTGCGTCGTGACGGTGGACACCGCTGCGACGCACGTCGCAAGCGCGATGCGCAGGCCCACGGTCGTCGCCTTCGAAAACCGTTACTTCCGGCTCAGCTCTCAAGAGTGGGCGCCATACCAGGTGCCGAGCGTGCTCGTTCGTAAGCCCGCCTCCAAGGACACTGGGAGCCTTGCGGCGTTTCGAAACGAGATCGTGAGCGGTGTCCAAGAATTACTAGGGAAAGCCTGATGCCTAAGATTTCGGTTATCATCCCGACGTACAATCGCCTCGAAACGCTGCGGCACGTGCTGCCGTCGCTGCTCGAGCAAGACGTACCGCCCGACTCTTACGAAGTGCTGGTCTGCGATTCGAACTCGCAGGACGGCACGGCAGATTTCCTCGCGCGCGTCTTGGCGGAGACTGACACCGTGCGGTACCTGTCCGGAGCGTACAGCGGACGCGCGATGGCGCGAAACGCCGGGATCTCGGCCGCCCGCGGCGACATCGTGCTGTTCAACGATGCGGATATCATCGCCTCGCCGGATCTGCTTCGCCGCCACCTCGACCGCCATGACAGTCGGCGAGGCATCGCCGTCGTCGGCTGGGAGGTGCAGGTGCGCGACTACGACGACTATCTGTACAAGCGCGATCATCCCTCCGAACGCGGTGCGTTGCATCCTGCGGCTCGCAAGCGTCTCTCGTGGCTCTACTTTCTCACGGGCAACGCGTCAGCGAGCCGCGACGATCTGCTGCGCGCCGGAGGCTTCGACGAGTCGTTCACCGGATACGGTCACGAGGACCTGGAGCTTGGATTCCGGTTGTGCAAATTGGGAATCGAAATCGTTTACGAGCCGCTTGCCGTCAACTATCATTGGCAGGACCTTTCGCAGGAAGACCAGCGCGAGAAAATGCGGCTCGCCGGACGCTCAGCCGTGCGCTTCTATCGCAAACATCCCGAACTTTCGGTAGCGCTCAATCTCGGCATGACGCCGCTTTGGCGCGGTCTGCACTCCGTTCTGACCGGGCTTCCACCGGTTCTCGGTTACCTCGATGCAAAGGCGGCGAAGAGCGGCTTGGCGCGCCGCGTGATCGAGCAGTATTACTACGTCGGAGGCATCAAAGAAGCGATGGCCTCGGGTGGTACGGCGCACCGATGACGCGCCGAACGTGTGGTGCGCTGCGAATTACCGACAGTGGAACGAACGTCGAGCTCGACGGTTGGATCCATCGCCGCCGCGATCACGGCGGCTTGATCTTCGTCGATCTGCGTGACCGCGACGGCATCACGCAGATCGTCTTCGATCCGCAGTATCCGGCGTTTGCCGACGCCGAGCATCTGCGCAGCGAGGACGTCGTTCGCGTCTGCGGCCGCGTACGCAACCGTCCTTCCGGTACCGAGAACGCGAAGCTGGCAACCGGTGAAATCGAGCTCGCCGCGGAGCAGCTGGAGATACTGAACCGGTCGCTCGTACCGCCCTTCCAGGTCAACGTCGACGAAAATGCCGACGAGAATCTCCGCTTGGAGTACCGCTACCTGGATTTGCGGCGCCCGCGGATGCAACGCAACATGACCGTCCGCCACCGGATCATCAAAGCGATACGCGACTTCTTCGACGAGCGCGATTTCCTGGAGATCGAGACGCCGCTCCTGATCAAAGGTACTCCCGAAGGAGCACGCGACTATCTCGTCCCGAGCCGGCTTCATCCGGGAAGCTTCTACGCACTGCCTCAGTCGCCGCAGCTGCTCAAGCAGATCTTGATGATCTCCGGGTTCGGGCGGTATATGCAGATCGCGCGCTGTCTGCGGGACGAAGACCTGCGTGCCGATCGGCAGCCGGAATTCACCCAGCTTGACGTCGAGATGAGCTTCTGCACGCAAGAGGACGTGCTCGAAATCATGGAATCATGCATGCGGTCCATTTGGCTGCGCGTACTCGATATCGAGCTGCCGCCTTTCCCACGCATGAGTTATGCCGACGCGATGTCTCGCTACGGTACCGACAAACCCGACTTGCGTTTCGGACTGGAGCTCGTTCCGGCGAGCGACGTTTTCACGCCCACCGAGTTCATGGTGTTCAAATCGACTATCGAGAGCGGCGGAGAGATCGTGGCGGTGCGCTATCCCGGCGGTGCGGCGCTCTCGCGCCGCGAGTTCGACGCGCTCGTGGAAGAGGCGAAACTCTTGGGCGCCAAAGGGATGGTCTGGATCGCACTCGGTGCGGACGGCGTGAAATCTTCCGTGCAGCGCTTCATCGAAGAGCGCCACGCAAACGAACTGGCGCTGCGCATGCAGGCCGAGCGAGGCGATGCGATCTTGCTCTTTGCCGATGCGCGTGACGCCGCCTTTGCGGTTGCGGGCAGGATGCGGCTCGAAGTCGGGCGACGCTGCGGCTTGCAGCGCGAGGGTGACTTTCGATTCTGCTGGATCACGGAGTTCCCGTACCTCGAGATCAATGCCGAGACGGGAAAGCCGATACCGGCACACCATCCCTTCACGTCGCCCGCGGAAGGAGAGTGGGACCTCATCGAGAGCGATCCCCTACGGATGCGCGCGCAGCACTACGACATGGTGCTCAACGGTTACGAACTCGGCTCGGGATCGATACGCATTCATCAACCGGAGCTGCAGCGGCGCATCTTCGACATGCTCGGCATGACGCCCGAACAGATCGATGCGGAGTTCGGCTTCTTCGTGCGTGCGCTCGATTACGGCGCGCCGCCGCACGGCGGAATGGCGCTCGGTATCGATCGCATCGTGATGCTGGCGTGCGGCGAAGATAACTTACGCGAGGTGATCGCGTTCCCGAAGACGCAGACGGCACGCGATCTCATGATGGATGCGCCCTCACCCGCACCGGCAGAGGCGCTGCGCGAACTTCACGTCCAGGTCAAACCTTAGCGCAAGAGCGTCCGGGCACGCCGCAGCACCGCGTCGAACATCGCGGCGGTGAGCTTCCCGGTGTTGGTATTTTGGCGGCTGGGATGGTAGCAGCCGAGAAGGTGCACGACGCGGCCGTCCTTGCGCGCCGTCATTTCGCTGCCATGACCGAATTGCGGCCGTTCCTCGAACGAGAATCCACGGTCGCGCATGGCGCGGACGAGCGCATCATACCCGATCTTCCCGAGCCCGACCGCGACTCGTAAGCGAACGAGCGCGTCGAGTTCATCGAGCAGGAACGGGAAACAGCGGCGCAGTTCTTGCGGCGTCGGCTTGTTCTGTGGCGGCGCGCAGCGCAACGCAGCGGTAATCGTGCAGTCGCGCAGCGTCATTCCGTCGCGATCGTGGGTCGCATTCGACTGCGAGGCGAAGCCGGCGCGATGGAGCGCAGCGTAGAGGAACTCGCCCGATGCGTCGCCGGTGAACATCCTACCGGTGCGATTACTTCCGTGCGCTCCGGGTGCGAGGCCGACCAGCACCAACCGCGCGCGCGAGTCGCCGAATGCCGGCACCGGTTTGCCCCAGTACTCCTCGGCAGCGTGGCTGCGCTTCTTCTCGCGGGCGATCTTCGCGCAGTACGCACGTAGCTCCGGACACCGGCGGCATGCGACGATCCGTCGCCGGATTAGATCGAGCGTGTCGGGCTCGCGTCTCCTAGATCGACCACTGCCACGCATTCCATTCATCCGCGATGAACGCCGATGGGACGTAACCCTTCACGTCGGTGTTGATGCCGTAATACTCCTCCCACCAGAAAACGAAGATATTTGGGTTGAGCTGGCGCAGCCGTTCCGCTTCGGCTTGATAGAGCCGTTTACGCGTACTTTGGTCGAACGTGCTGGCCGCTGCTTCGGTGAGCCTATTAACAGTCGGATCGTTCAGCCATGCGGTATTTGCCCCGTGCGGCGGGATGAACTGCCCGTCCCAGGAGCCGGAATCGTCGGGATCCGGACCGTTGGTTTCGAGCGACCATTCGAGATCGTACTTTCCCGAGTAGATCGGGCCGTCTTGTGCGAACAAATAGTTGCGCGGGAAATTCTTGATCTCGATCTTGAAGCCCAGGGTTTTGAGCATCGACTGGATCATGACCTCGGATTCCTCGTTCTCGTTGTCTTCCGCCCCGGCGACGAGCGTGAGAGCCATCGCAAGCGGTCCCTTGTGCAACACGCCGTCGCTGCCCATCTTCCACCCGGCCTGTGCCAGGAGTCGTGCCGCCTCGGCTGGGTCGTAGTGATAGGGTGCCAGATGCGGCGCCGCCCACGATTGGGGGAAGATATCCGAAACCGCAGGCGTCCCGTAGCCGTGGTAGACGGTGTCGATGATGCGCGTCCAATCCACGCCGTCTGCGATCGCTTGGCGGACGCGTGAATCGGAAAGCTGCGGTCGGCTCGTGTTGATCCCGAGATGCTGCCACCATGCGACGAGGCGCTTCGCGACGCGAAGACCGGAAATCGACGAGAGTTGAGCGACTTCGTCTTCGTTGACGGCGGGGTAGACGTCGATCTCGTGCGTGGCCAGCTCGCTCAAAATGCTGTTGGGATCGGGGATGACGCGCCAGATGATCTCTTTGAGTTTCGGCTTTCCGCGGAAGTAGAGCGCATTTGGTACGAAGACGAGCCGATCGCCGCGGCGCCACTCTTTGAGAATGTACGGGCCGCTCGAGATCGGATGCGCGTTGAACGGCACGTTGTTGATGTTGGGATACTTGGCGAGCAGGTGCGCCGGCAGCGGCGGATACGCAGCACCGCCCATCGTGAGGATCTCTATCCCTTGGACGGTCGGCTTCTGGAGATGGATGACGATGGTGTACGGATTCGGTGCGCTTGCCGACTGGATCATATCCCAGCCGTAGTTCGTCTTGGTGTTGTTTGCCGGATTCATCACGGCATGGTAGGTGAAGAGCCAATCGGCGGCGGTAAGCGGGTAGCCGTCGGACCACTTGACGCCATGACGCAAGTGCACGGTAATCGTCCTCCCGTCTTTGCTAATGCCGCCGTTTTCGTAACAGA
>JAKAPO010000074.1:4192-9123 GCA_021807065.1 bacterium | reverse complement strand
GTTGCCGGCCTGCAGCATCCCGACCGTGACCACCGCTGCCTCGAGCGGACTTACGTTGCGCGACACGATCGTTTGCAGCGCGAGAAGAAGGTGCGCCGCGGCCACCATCGGATCCTTGGCCAGATGCGGCAGCGCCGCGTGCCCTGCCTTGCCGATCAGGGTGATGGTGAAGCGCTGCCCGGCCGCCATCACCGGCCCCCGGTGCAACATCACGGTGCCCGCCTCGAGCCCCGGCCAGTTGTGGAAGGCGAAGATGCGCTCGAAGGGGAATCGCTCCAGGAGCCCGTCCGCGAGCATGGCGCGGGCGCCGCCGCCGCCCTCCTCGGCGGGCTGGAAGACGAGGCGCACGGTGCCCCGCCAGTCCGGATCGCGGAGCAGGAGCGCGGCCGCACCGGGCAGCGCGGTCGTGTGCCCGTCATGGCCGCAGGCGTGCATCACGCCGGGCACCTGCGACCGATAGGCGAGGTCTGACTTCTCCTCGATGCGCAGCGCATCCATGTCGGCACGCAAGTCCCGGTGACACAGGCCGAACTTCCCGGCCAGGTTTTTCAGGCCGTCGTCACCTATGTCGCGGGCGCCATCGACATCGCGACCCGCAGCCTGCGCATCGAGCCCCAATGATTCGAGCGTCGCGCGGTTGACCAAGCAGGAGTGTCCGTCGACCCGTACCAGCATCGCTCGCGCGCTTGCATGAAATCGTTCCAGCGGCCACGCGTCGGCTTCGCGACCGTCGATCCAGCTCGATTCATCGTATTGACCGGCGAGTACCACGCCGTCTTCACGGGGAATGCGCGCGACCGCGTCGACGAATCCGCCGTAGTCGCGCACGCCGCTCAAATCCCGGAGACCCAGGAAGTACCCTACGTCGGTCAGGTGAACGTGACAATCCGCGAACGCCGGGAGAACGGTCGCTCCCTGCACGTCGGTGCGCACCACGCCGCCGCCGGCTTCGAGAGGATCGAGCGAGGAAATCCTGCCGTCGTCCCCGATCAGTAGCGCATCGTGACGAGCGAAGTTTCGCGCGCGGCGGTCGAAGCGGTAAAACGAACCATTCCACAGAAGCTGCACGCGGTGAGATACAATGCAGGGCCGTAAGGTTCTTCTCGGACTCGTCTCTGGTTTCACGATCGGCTATGCTGCCGCTCGCGCATACGAGGCATGGCACGAGATGCGGCGCCCGTCGCCGGCACGCGGTGAGAGCGCCGCGAGTTACGGCCGCACTCGCCGCGCGCTCGAGATCGTGGATACCGTCCACGGCATCTGCGGCACGATGATGGTGGCATACGGCAGGATCGGCGATCTCGCGGATCGCGCGACGATGCGTGCGCCAGCGTGGGTTCGGCCCGCCCTTTTCGTGGTACCGCTCACGCTTTGCGCGGCGGCACTCGACCTGCCCGCTGCGTTCGTCGGCGACCACACCTTGGAGCGGCGGTACAGGCTAACCGAGCAATCCCCGCAAGCATGGCTGAGCGATTACGCGAAGGGCGCACTCGTTTCGACGGCTGTAACGTCCATCGGCGCAACGCTGCTCGGCTTCGCGGTTCGGCGCGCTCCGAGAAGCTGGCCTGCCATCGCAGGTATCGGTGCGCTGCCGCTTTTCGTGATCGGAAACCTCATCGTTCCGCTCTACGTGCTTCCGCTCTTCAATCAGTTCGAACCGATCGAAGGAACGCTGGAACGGCGGCTGCGCACGCTGGCGTCGCGTTTCGGCGTCGGCGATGCGGACATCCTGAAGATGGACATGAGCCGGCAGACGCGCAAAGCCAACGCGTTCGTCATCGGTATCGGTCGCACGCACCGCATCGTCCTCGGCGACACCTTGGTCGATAACTTCCCCGAAGACGAGACCGAATTCGTCGTCGCGCACGAACTCGGCCATTACGTCAGCAAGGACGTCTGGCGACTGATCGGCCTGGGCGATCTGCTCGCCGCTGCACTGTTCTTCGCCGCAAATGCGATCAGCGGACCGCGAAGCAGCATGCGCGATCGTCCTATCGTGCTTGCGCGGCTCTACGCAACGATGCTGATCGCCACGCAAGTTCTGCGTCCGCTGCTCTTCGCGTTTACGCGCTCGCGCGAGACAGCCGCCGACCGGTTCGCCGTCGAGGCGACCCGCAACCCGCGAGCCGGTGCCTCGGCCTTCCGCCGCCTACGCGACCGAAACTTGGCGGAAGACGAAGTGCCGCGCTGGTACGAGATCTTCTTCAGCTCGCATCCATCGCTGAAATCGCGCATCGGTGCGCTGGACTTCCAAGCCAACCAGCCAGCTCCGTCTTCTCCGTGACGCCGCCTCGCAGCTCGCTCCGGAATTCCCCGAAAGTGCCGTACGCTTCTGCAAAAGCGTCGTGCTTATGTATCGATTCCTCGTTCCGCTGGCTGGCAAATACGAACGCGTCGTCACCGAATGCGGCGTAGGTTTCCAGCACGCGCGCGATCATACCCCGTACGACGTCCTCGACGAACTTTGGATTCCGGTGCGCCTTGTTGACGACGAAGAATTCGTCGGGGCGTTTCAACAAATCGTACGTCTCGCTCGACATCGAACTCTCGGCGATCTCTACCAAATCCTCGATACGGAGCTCCCGCCGCCGCTCGTCTTCGGTCGTACCGACGAGCAGCTGGGCACGGCCACGCTGATTGTGCGTCGCGGCCGGCAGCGTATCCAGAGCGCGCCGCGCTTCCTCTTCCGCGAATCCGGCCTCGCGCAATGAGTGCAGCGCGTGCTCTCGAACCATCGCCTGCGCGCACGGGCATGCGGTCATGCCTTCGGCTTCGATGCCAACGATGCTGCGCGCGCGGCTTGCATCGGCATGGGCTATGCCGACCAGCGTGTACGTTTCTTCGCCGCGATCTCCGCTAACCGGTGTCCAGCGTTCCAACGCAAACTCCGCTCTGAGGCGCACGTCCGCCTGGCTGGCGTCCTGCGATGCGACGATATCGCGGGCGATGGATTCGATGAGCGAATCGATACGGACCGGGTGCCCGTCACGCGCGAGCAGACCGAGCACTGCCTCCTCGAGCGACTCGACAAACCGTGACATATGCACTCCGCTACGGTGAGCCGCAAGATCGGCCACCATAGACAACTCTGCTCGTACGCTCCTCGTCTTGCCGTCGATCTCGAGATTCAGCGTGCGCCGCACGCGAGAAACCCCCGCCCGGCCTACCGCCACCCGTATCTCCGGCACCTCCTGTTGGCGGTCGGTGACGAAGCGCAATCCGTGCTCGAGCTTGCGCACGGTGCCGTCCTGACGCTGCGCGCGAGGCAGGTAGGCAGGCGCGATCTCGGCGAGCGGAATTAGATTGTACGGACGCTCGGAGAGCCGGGGATGCTCCCATTCATCGAAAGCAAGGAGATCGATGTCGATCGGACGGGCCGCCAAACGTTGCGTGGAAGTTCGGCCGACGGTGCGCTCGACGTCTGCCAGGCGACGTTCGAAGATGGCACGACCTTCTTCGACCTCCACAGCCGCGGCAACGTTGAGGAAGGCGGGGCCCTCGGCGCCCTCCGCAGCTGGACTCTCGTAGAACGCGGAGACGGATTCGATGCGCGCGCAGGAGCGCAACCGCTGCAGCGCTGCGAGGATGTTGACGCGCCGGTCGCCGAGATTCGACCCCACTCCAACAAAAGCTTTATGACTCAACGCAGACTCTCCGAGAGCTCCATCCCTGTCATCCCAAGCGGAGCGAGCCCTGCGAGCGAAGTCGAGGGACCGGCAAAGGCTCTATGGCTCATCTCCGAGGGGGTTTCGACGTTCGTCGCTGTCATCCCGACGGTCGAGGGACCAACCAGGCGCGTAGCGTATGCCAAGCAATCCAGATGAGTAACGATTCCCTCTATCCCTACATTCTCGAGCCGAAGGAAACGACGGCGATCTGGGGTGGCGAGTCGTGGAAATGTTGGGACGAGAATCAAGTGCGTAACGGACCGCTCGCAGGGAAGCGCCTTTCGGAACTACGCGCGTTGCTCGGTTCCGGCTTGCTCGGCGACATCGATGCAACGCATCTCTTTCCGGTGCTTACCAAGATCATCACCGCCAACGATTGGCTCTCGGTGCAAGTTCACCCGAACGACGCGTACGCGCAGCGCGTCGAGCATCAACAAAACGGCAAGACCGAATCGTGGTACATTTTCAGCGCGCGTCCCGACGCGCAACTCGTTCTAGGGTGGATGAAAGACGCTTCGCGCGCCGAATACGAGCGCCGCGTAAAGGACGGAACGCTCGGCGATCTCTTGCGGCGCGTCCCGGTGAAAGCCGGTGAAGCATTCTATCTCCCCGCAGGTATGCTCCATGCGATCGGCGCCGGTATCGTGCTCTTTGAAACCCAGCAGGCGAGCGATCTCACCTACCGTATCTTCGACTGGAACCGGCTCGGTGCGGACGGGAAACCGCGCCAGCTCGCCGTCGACAAAGCTGCGGACGTTCTCGATTATCGTGCTTGCACTCGTGGTGCGCTTGCGCCGGTCGACTACACGTTCGAATCGCTCGAGCGCAGAGTCCTGATTGCAGATCGACATTTCGTCGTGGAACGCGTCGTCGCGACGAACGAACCCTCCTCGATTGCGACGCACGATCGTCCGCTGATCTTCATGGCGCTCGCACACGGTCTTTCGATCGACTGCGACAGCGCCGGCGTCGTCCTGGGCGCCAACGAGTGTGCGGTCGTGCCCGCCGCGGCAAAGCGGTGCAGCGTATACGCGCGCGATGGGACGGTGTCGTTCATGCTGGTGACCGTGCCGGCGGACGAGCGAACGCTGCGGGCGCAGCTCCTGGCAGCCGGTGTCGATCAGTCGCAGATCGACTCCTTCGCCGAGCAGTTCGCGTGAAACTCGGCGGCGTCGAGGCCGAATCGCTGGCCGAACGATTCGGGACACCTCTTCTCGTTATCGATCTCGACGTGCTCAACGCCCCAATCGCGCGCTGCGGCTC
>JAKAPO010000074.1:0-4182 GCA_021807065.1 bacterium | reverse complement strand
TGCGGCTCCGTCTGCGAACCGTACGATATCGAGATCGCGTATGCGGGGAAGGCGCTCTTGCTCGTTCCGCTGGCGCGCTTCGTGGCCGAGCGCGGCCTGAACCTCGACGTCTGCTCCCTCGGCGAATTGCTGACGGCGGAGCGCGCGGACGTTCCCGCCGGACGTATGACGTTGCACGGCTGCGGGAAGAGTGACGAGGAATTGAAGGCTGCCGCAGCGGGACGCGTGGGACGCATCGTCGTCGATGGAATCGACGAGCTGCGCCGGCTCATTCAAATTGCACGCGCGGATGCTCCGGTACCGGTCATGCTACGTCTGAATCCGGGCATCGAGGCGCATACGCACGCGTTCATCCGCACCGGAGGTCAAGATACCAAGTTCGGCATTCCGCCCCGCGAGGAGCCGGTCGCGCGCGCGTTGCTGCGAGAAGCAGCCGGTCTGCGATTCGTCGGGTTGCACGCCCACGTCGGTTCTCAAATCTATGAGAGCGGCGCGTTTGCCGCGACTGCGGACGCGCTCGTTACGGCGGCGGCGCGCTTCGCTCACGACGGATTTGCGGTCGAGGAAATCGTGGTCGGCGGCGGCTTCGGCGTCACCACGCATCCGGACCGTCCCGACGAACGTATCGACTTCCCCGCGACGATCGCTGCGATTGCGCAGAGCGTCCGCATCGCATCGGCACGCGTGGGCGTTCCGGCCCCGCGCATCGGAATCGAGCCCGGCCGCTGGCTTGTCGGTCCCGCCGGGACGACCCTCTATCGCGTCCGGGCGATCAAGCGCCAAGCTCGGCGCACGTTCGTCGTGATCGACGGCGGCCTCTACGAGAATCCACGCCCGGCGCTCTACGGCGCCAATCACCACACGGTCGCAGTTTCGCGCCCCAACCTCGATCTACAAGAGGTGACGCTCTGCGGCAGGTCGTGCGAGAACGACGAGATGGGACGTGCGGTGCTGCCACATGCGTTGCAGGAAGGCGATTTGGTCGCGATGAGCGTCACCGGCGCCTATACATATAGCATGGCAGGCAACTATAATCGTTTCGAACGCCCCGCCGTCGTGGGCGTCTTCCACGGCACGCCGCGGCTGCTCGCGAAGCGCGAGACGCTCGACGACGTGTTGCTCAACGACGTGCTAGAATAGAGGCTCCTAAAGACGCATGAGCGAGAAAGCGACGTTTGCGGCCGGATGCTTCTGGGGGACCGAGCAGGCATTTCGCGGCGTGCCCGGCGTTCTGGACGTCGTCGTCGGCTATACCGGTGGCCACAGCGATCACCCGACGTACGAGCAGGTTTGCAGTCACACGACCGGCCATGCCGAAGCCGCCGAAGTCACGTTCGATCCCGCAACGATCTCCTACGAACGGCTACTTGACATTTTTTGGAAGATGCACGATCCGACGCAGGTGAATCGGCAGGGGCCGGACGTCGGCGATCAGTACCGCTCCGCCATCTTCTTCCACTCGCCCGAACAGGAAACCACTGCGCGCGCTTCACTCGCGCGCGAACAGAAGAAACACAGGAGACCGATCGCGACGCAGGTCGCGCCTGCGCCGCGATTCTGGCCCGCCGAGGAATATCACCAGCGCTACTTCGAACGCCGTGACGTCAGCTGCCACATTGACGTCTAGGCATCACTCCCAATAAGAATCCGTGCGTCACAGCTGTTTCGCCATCAGATCGATGTCAAACGAGCCGAGTCCGGTAGTGTAATCGTATCCGGGAAGAGCGGTGTACATGCCGTCTCCTCCTACGAGGATATCGTGGAATCCACCATCGGGCTGCCATGGCGGCGGACCCATCTGCTGTGCTCCAGCCGTATGCGAGCTGAAGTTGCCGTACAGCACCGGCGCTGCGAAGCCGAGGTTGGGATGGAGGTAGAGCAGATGCGACCAGACTCCGGCCGCGAGCGGCGACGCGAGGCTCGTGCCGCCGACGATCGTCCAGCCTCCGAAATCCTGCGAGTAGAGGATCGCGCCGGTCTGCAAGTCGCCGTCCATGGCGATGTCGGGAACGCCGCGGAAGCTGCCGCCAAGAGGCTGCGCCGTCTGCCAGTAAGGAGAGTACTCGAACTGGCTCACGCCGCCGCCGGTCGAGTACCATGTCGCCTCGCCCTGGTAGTTTCCGGCGTTATCCGTCAGCAGCGTCGTACCGCCGACTCCGAGAACATATGGAGAGGCCGCGGGCCAGTTGACGAACGGAACGCCGGCCGGCACGCCGTTTGCGCCGACCGCAACCGGGCAGAACGATCCCGTGTCGCCTGCCGAGGCGAACATCGTCTGTCCTTGTGCCGCCCCCTCAAGGAAGATCTCGTCGGCCATCACCATCGTCCCGTCGAGATACGGGAACGCCTCGCACTCGCCGAACGACGAGTTCGCGACCTTGGCGAGATCGTCCGTGACCCAGCGATTGTACATCAGCAAGATGTCCGAGTCGGTACCTGAGGTCGTGTTGTAGAGGTAGAGTTGCCGCATGTGCACGGCCATTCCGCTCGACTCCGTCATGTCCAAGGTCCACTCGCCGGGGCCATCGGTAACCGGCGGCGCGCCGGAGAGACCGACCTGTTTCACCATTACCGGAATCTGCGGCAGATTGTCACCTTGCTCGTTGACGTGAAGATCGTTGATCGCGGTACCGACCCCACCGAAGCTCATCACCGCGACGTTCACGCCGTAGCGATACGTCGGCGACGGTGAAGTGTAGTCGTACGCGCGCCAGTAGTCTGCCGGGCGATAGTTCCGCAGGCAACCCGCCGTCGACGATCCCGGCTCGGGCGCAGGACCCGTCGGGAACTCCAGGATCTCCAACCCGTAAAGCGTGCACGGTGACTCGGGCGTTCCCGGCGGCGTCGGAGTCGGTCGTGGGTTACCTCGATCGTCACACTCGCCGCAATGCTCGTGATGTGGCTTGCCGTCGTCGGCCAACTGCACGTTGTTGAGGCCGAGAACCGCGACGACCATGCCGCTAAGCGACTGTGGCACGTAGGCGGCGGTTTGGTTCAGGTAGACGGTCGCACCGTTCAGCGAATAGTTTTCAAGCTTGGTGTTGAACGCTTTTTCGACTTGCGCGGCGCTTCCCGTCGCGCTCACGATCAAGTGATTTGGCTCGACCGTGATGCTGCCGAAGCCTTGCGATTGCAAGTACGCCTCCACCGCCGAGACCTGCGCCGGCGTTGGCGCATAGCTGGACATAAAGGTTGCAAATGAGACCGTCTGTCCTGCGGCGACCGCCGATTTGAGCGCCGCGACGTTGTTCAGTTGCAAGCCCACCCGCACCGTGATCGGCTGTGACGCGGGAACCGCTCCCAGGTCGCTCGCCCCGGAGAGTGCGAGCGGGAGGGTACGTGTCGTCGACCATCCGGTGGGCACGCTGATCGTCAACGCAGGGGTGCGCGTTCCACCGGTGCCTGCGCCGCCATGCACCGATTGCGGCAGCGTGACCGGCGGCGCGATCGAGCCACCGCCCTGTCCCGAACATGCCGCCAAGAACGCGACGGCGGCAATCGTGTAGTGCCATGTACGCATCTTCTCGTTTCTCTTCGAATGGCAGGGGCGCCGCAAGCGGCGTCCCTTGCCGTGCCTTTACTTAGATCGCTGCCGCCGTCTTGGCGACGTCGAAACTGCCGAGACCGGTCGTCATGTCGTACCGCGGCAGCGCCGTGTACAGGCCGTTCGTCCCGGTGAGGATGTCGTGGAATCCGCCGATCAGCTCCCATGCACCCAAGCCGGTGCTATCCTCGGTGGCGTTCGGGTTGTTCTCGTAGATCGTGTAGAACTGAATCGGTCCGAAGCCGAGCGAGTTGTTGTTCGCGCTTTGGATGCGCGCATAGGATCCCGCCGCGAGCGGTGACGCGAGGCTCGTTCCGCCCGTGATGCACGGCGTGCACGAACCGTTGACAGCCGCTCCCGAGGTGTAGAGCTCGGCACCGGTTTCGAGCGCCGCGTCCATGGCAACGTCGGGTAAGCCGCGGAACGACTCGCCCTGCTGCGCGACCGGTTGCGCGTAGGCTTCCCAGTACGGCGCGTATTCGAACTGACTCAGACCGCCGCCGCCGGCCTCCCACGCGGTCTCACCCTGATACGTTCCGTCGGCATTGGTCAACAGATCGGTACCGCCGACCGACGTTGCGTACGGCGACGCCGACGGATACAGGACCATGGGAACGCCTCCAGGCACGCCGTTCGTG
>JAKAPO010000073.1:3051-9255 GCA_021807065.1 bacterium | reverse complement strand
AGAACGCTCATCGCGAGGGATTTCACGCAAGCCTTCGCGAGATGTGACGTCATCGCGTGTCCGGCGACGAGTTGCCCGCCGTTCCTCTTGGGCGCGAAGAGTGATCCTCTCAGCATGTACTTGATGGATTACTACACAATCCCGATGTCGCTCGCGGGGATTCCGGCGCTTTCGGTCCCGTGCGGCTGGGTGGAAGAGAGGGAGCCGCCGCTGCCGATAGGCTTGCAGCTCGCGGCGCCGCACTTCGCGGAGGCGCTGCTGCTTGGAGTGGCTCATGCGTACGAGAAGTCAACGCAGCACGCAAGGCGACATAGTCCTGTGATAAACGGGGACCCACGCGGCGGAGTCCGCGTGGGGGCGCGCAGCAAAGTTGAGGCGGCCCCTCGACTCCGCTCAGGACAGGCTCCGTGGCCGAAGTGAAGCGCAGCACCGGGCCGAGCGCGACGTACGAGGCCGTTTACGAAGCGGTCGTCGGCATCGAATGTCACGTCGAGCTGAAGACCGCCACCAAGATGTTCTGCGGTTGCGCAAATACGTTCGGAAGCGAACCGAACACGAACCTCTGTCCGACGTGCTTCGCATTACCCGGAGCACTGCCGGTACCCAATCGCGCGGCGATCGGCCACATGCTGCGCGCGGGCGCCGCATTCGGCGCAGACGTTCCGCCGTTCTCGAAATTCGACCGAAAAAACTACTTCTATCCGGACATGCCGAAGAACTATCAGATCTCGCAGTACGACATGCCGCTGATCGTCGGAGGCGAAGTGCGATATTGGATGGATGACGGGACGATGAAATCGTGTCCACTCGTGCGCATCCATCTTGAAGAGGACACCGGAAAGTCGACCCATGCGGGATCCGGCGACGGACGCATCGCCGGCAGCGAATACTCGCTTGTGGATTTCAATCGTGCCGGCGTGCCGCTGATGGAATGCGTCTCGGCCCCAGAGTTGCACGGCGCGGAAGAGGCTGTTGCGTTCTTAGAATCGCTGCGGCGGACGCTGCTGGAACTGGGCATCAGCGACGTCAAGATGGAGGAAGGCTCGCTGCGATGCGACGCCAACGTCTCGGTTCGCCCGATCGGGACGAAAGAATTGGGAACGAAGACCGAGATCAAGAACATGAACTCGTTTCGCTCGGTGCATCGCGCGATTGAGTTCGAGATCGAGCGCCATAAGACGCTTCTCGCAAACGGTGAGCGCATCGTTCAGGAGACGCGTGGCTGGGACGAGATCCGCGGCGTCACCCATCCGATGCGCAGCAAGGAAGAGGCGCACGACTACCGTTACTTTCCCGATCCCGATCTCGTGCCGCTCGAGATTTCCGCGGGCGACCTTGCGCAACTGCGCGCGAGTCTGGGCGAGCTTCCGTGGCAGCGATTCGAACGCTATACGCGAACGTACGGTCTTGCTGCGAGGCAGGCGACGCAGCTGATCGATAATCCGTCGCTGTCGCGATACTTCGACCGCGTCGTCGAGGCAAGCGGCAACGCGCAGCAGAGCGTCAACTTCGTTCTTGGGGAACTGTCCCGTCTGGCGAACGAAAGCGGCATTCAGGTTTCGGATTCGCGCGTCTCACCTGAAGATGTTGCCGAATTGATCGCGATGGTGGAGGCCGGAACGATCAATTCGAAGATTGCAAAAGAGCTCGTGACGCGCGGATGGAATGGCGAAGGACGTCCGGGCGCTATCGTCGAGAGAGAGGGCTTGTCACAGACGAGCGATCCTGCGCTGATCGATAAGCTCGTCGAAGAGGCGATCGCGCAGCACGCCGACGTCGTTGCTTCGTACCGTGAAGGGAAAACCAACGTCGTGGGATTCCTCGTCGGGCAAGTGATGAAGGCATCCCGTGGCAAAGCCGATCCACGCCTAGTGCAGGAACGCATGAGGAACCGCCTCGACGTTTGACGCGCGAACGCTCGAGGTTCTCGACTTTGAGAGCATGCGGGACCGCGTCGCTGCGGCAACGCGCACGCAGCGAGGGCGGGCTCGCGCCGAGTCGCTGATCCCCCTTGAGGACTTCGCCCAAATCGGGCGCGAGCAGCGACGCACCGCCGCCATCCGAGAACTGACGGCTTCCAGCGACGTTTCCATCTTGCCGGCGGTCGATACTGCGGAGACGACCTCGGCGGCGCGACAAGGGCGAAGCCTAACGCCGCGAGCGCTGCGCCTGACAGGCGAAGCCATCGCGGCAGCCGCCTCGGCATACCGGAGCGTGCGCGAGGACCCAATACTGCGGGAAGTAACCGCAGCGTACGTTTCCCTCGAGGATTTGCGCGAATCCATAGCCGCTGCAATCGACGACCGCGACGCCGTGCTCGATCGTGCCTCGCCGGCGCTCCGGCTCATACGGAGAAACCTTGCGCACGCACAGAGCGAGGCGCGGGATCGGGCTACCGCAATCGTTCGCTCGGCGAAGCACGCCCGAGCGATTCAGGAGCCGGTCGTAACGATTCGCGAAGGACGGTTCGTGATACCAGTCAAGGCAGAGTTCTCTGGGGATATTCCGGGAATCGTACACGATACGAGCGCCAGCGGTCAGACGCTCTTCATCGAGCCCCTCGCCTCGCTCGAGTCGAACAACCGCCTCCGTACGTTGCGCCTCGAGGAAGAGCGCGAGATCGAACGCATCCTCGCGGAGTTGAGTCGCTCGGTGGGGGAACGCGCCGAGGCGATCGAGGCAAACGTCGACATGCTGGCGACGCTCGATCTCCTCGCGGCGAAGGCGCGTGTCGCGCAGTCAATGGATGCGATCGCTGCGGAGTTGGAAGAAGCGCCGTCGCTTCACATCGTAAATGGGCGGCACCCGCTTCTGGGCGAGCGCGCCGTGCCGCAGTCGCTGCATCTCGACGATCGGACGCGTGTCTTGATCGTCAGCGGTCCAAACATGGGCGGCAAGACGGTTGCGTTGAAGACCCTAGGCCTGCTGATCGCGATGGCCTACGCAGGAATGCAGATACCGGTCTCGCCGGGTTCACGCATCGGACGTTTTACCCGCGTCATCGCGGCTATTGGGGACGAACAGTCGATCGCAGAAAACACCTCGACCTTTGCGACTCATCTCGACAGGATGCGCGATGCGCTTTCCGGCGCAGACGACAGAACGCTCGTCATCGTCGACGAGATCGGCGGTGGTACGGAGCCTTCCGTGGGTGCGGCGCTCGCGATCGCGATGCTCGAGCGACTGCTCGCCTTGAACGCTCACGCGGTCGTCTCGACGCATGCAATCGAGTTGAAGCTCTTCGGCCATCGTACCGCCGGTGTCGCGAATGCGAGCGTACGCTTCGACCCGCAGACTTTTGCTCCGACCTATCATCTCGATTTGGGGATCCCGGGACAGTCGCTCGCGCTTGCGCTCGCGAAGTCGCGCGGCTTCGACGTAGACGTCGTCGAGCGAGCGGAAAGCGTGCTCGGTTCGCAGGAGCGCGACTACGAACGTGCACTGGAGGAGCTGGCCCGGCGCAACGCGGAGCTGCGATCCGAACGCGACGCACTCGCTGAAGCGCGGCAACAGGCTGACGCGCAACGCCGCGAGACGGAGAGGCGAGCCGTGGAGCTGGAGGTACAGCGCGAACGGTTCGTTCAAGAGGCGCAGTCACGGTTGCAACAGGCGCTCCGCGAGTTCGCTGCAGAATTGCAGCGTCGGGAGGGAGCGCGGCGGTCACCGCGCATCACCGCGGGTCAGAGTGCGGCGCTGACGCAGACGCTCGAGGCGATGCGCCGCGATCTAGGGATTGCTACGCCACAGGAAACTGCAACGCGAAGCGCGCGCCTGAACGTTCGATTGAGCAGCAGCACCGGAACCGAATCGCAAATGCCGCGCCTCGACGTCAAGATGCGAACCGCGAGCGAACTGGATGTCCGAGGCAAACGATATACGGAGGCCGAGCCGCTGGTCGACCGCTGGATCGACGATGCTCTGCTCGCCGGAAGCTCGCCGATACGGCTGATTCACGGCAAGGGCACCGGCGCGTTGGGCCGCGGTTTGCAGGCCTTTCTCCGCGAACATCCCGCCGTCGCGAGCGTACGCTACGGCACCGAGGAGGAAGGATCGAGCGGCGTGACAATCATCGAGCTGCGATGAGGCAACGGCCGCCACATTTTGACGATGTAGAGTTCCTGCTTGACGGATTCGAGCAGGTAGAGACCGTCGAAGAGTTTCGCGAGCGGCTCAAGGCAGGGAAACCGCTGAACGTCAAACTCGGCATCGATCCCACGAGCCCCGATTTGCATCTCGGCTTTATGGTCGTGCTGAACGCGTTGCAGCGGTTTGCGGAGAGCGGCCACGACGTCACGCTCATCATCGGCGATTTCACCGCGCGGATCGGAGATCCGAGCGGCAAGAAGATCACGCGCCCCGAGCTAAGCGACGAGGAGATCGAGGCGAACATGCAGACCTATCGCGAGCAAGCTGCTCGCGTCCTCGATTTGGATCGGATCGCGATCCGATACAACTCGGAATGGCTCGGGCAACTCTCGGTTGCGGATTTGATCCGGCTCGTCGCAAAAACGACCGTCGCTCAGATGCTCGAACGTAACGACTTCCGCGATCGATATGATGCCGGCGAGTCGATATCGCTGCACGAGCTGCTGTATCCGGTTGCCATGGCGTACGATTCGGTTATGGTAAAGGCCGACGTCGAACTCGGCGGTACCGACCAACTCTTCAATCTCCTCATGGGGCGCCACTACCAGCGTGAGTTCGGCCAGTTGCCGCAGATCTGTGCGATGGTACCTTTGCTGGTTGGACTCGACGGCGTGCAGAAGATGAGCAAGTCGCTCAACAACTACGTCGGCGTTACGGAACCTCCAGGAACACAATTTGGCAAGATCATGTCGATACCGGACCATTTGATCCCGATGTATGCGCGCTATGCAGCGTTTTGCGAAGTAGACGCCACTGCTTCACCGATGGAGCAGAAGAAGCAGATTGCGCGTGCCGTCGTCGTGCGGTATCACGGCGCGGAGGCGGCCGCGGCCGCACGTACGGATTTTGAGAATAGATTCCAACGTGGAGCGTTTCCTGAAGACATTCCGGAACAGGTCGTATCCACGAGTAGCGCGCTTATCAGCGGCGTCCTGCTCGATGCCGGCATCGCTTCAAGCATGAGAGAAGCCAAGCGAAAAATCGAAGAGGGAGCCGTCGACATCGAGAAAGAGACAATTAAGGATAAGAGCGCGGTTTGGAAATGGTGGGGCCAGCCGGCTAGGGTGAAATACGGCAAACGTGTGTTTGCTAAAGTTAGGGCACACAAGAAACCGTAAACGCTTCACCCGACTCGAGAACTCAGGTCCAGCAGTTCTTCCGAGCTGAAGTCGTATTGGTGGCCGCAGTACTCGCAGCTAGCTTTGGTACGCTCGCGTTCCGATGCCATTCGCTGCAAGTCTTCTGTGCCGAGACCTATGAGCGCTGATTCCACTTTCTCGCGCGAACACAGACATGCGAATGCGACACCGAGAGAACGGTGCTCGCGCAATGCCAAATCACCGGCGATTTCGCGGATCAATGCGTCGGCGTCGGCGCCGCCGCTAACCAGTTGCGTGACCGGCGGAAGCGCACGAGCTCTCCGCTCGAGCTCGGCCACGGCACTCTCGTCGGCACCGGGTAGCGCCTGAACGACCAGGCCGCCTGCAGCAACCACGCCGCTGGGACCGGCGAGAACGCCGAGCGCGACCGCGCTGGGGATCTGCTCGGAACGTGTGAGATAGGTCGCGATGTCCTCCGCAATCTCGGCTGTGTGCAACGGTACGACGCCCGTGTAAGGACGGCCGACGTCGTGTGTTTTCATAACGTGCAGGGAGCCCGAACCTAGTGCCGCCGCAACGTCGAATTTACCGCACTCGTTGAGTGGCAGATCCACACGCGGGTTACGTGTGTAGCCGCGCACCCCGATCGTATGTTCGTTCAGAAGCCATGCGTCCGCGGCGAGCCCGCCTATGGGGCCATCGGAGGCGATTTGGAGCGAGATGCGCTCGCGGCCCTTGAGTCCCGCTGCGAGGAGCACGGCGCCTGACGTCAGCCTTCCAACAGCTGCGGTGGCGAGCGGGGAGAGGTCGTGCCGGTCGCGCATCTCCCCCACGAGATCGGTCGTCACGATGGCCGCAAATGCGATGCCTGCTGCGGGTGCGGACGCCGTTGAAAGTCGATCCGGCATCGTCCGAACTCGTCCGAGGGCAGCAGCATTTCCTTCCAGAACAACACACC
>JAKAPO010000073.1:0-3041 GCA_021807065.1 bacterium | reverse complement strand
CCGATGCGCGTTCTGGTGATCCACGGGCCGAGTCTCAACTTGCTTGGAGGGCGTCAACCGGAGATCTACGGCACGCAGACGCTCGCCGAGATCGACGCCGCATTGCTCAACGAAGGTGAGAACCTGGGTATCGAGGTTCGCTGCGCGCAGCGCAACGGGGAGGGCGGTATCATAGAGTTACTCCATGCGGCACGCACGGAATACGATGGCGTAATCCTCAACCCTGGAGCATACGCTCATTACTCGCATGCAATTGCGGATGCGATTGCATCGATTGGCGTGCCGGTCGTAGAGGTTCATCTCAGCAATATCGCTGGACGCGAGCCGCATCGCCGAACGAGCGTAACGGCAGCCGCTTGTGCCGGAAGCATTTCCGGCTTCGGCGCGGACTCCTATCTGTTGGCGCTGCGTTGTGTCAAAAAACTGGGAGGGAAATAAGGGTTTTCGCCACACACTCGGGGAGGAAGCGATGCGCTCCCTCCGTATAGAAGCGGAACGACGGCTGGTACGCCGCCCGTTCAAGAGAAGGAGACGTGTACTTTGACGAAAGCCGATCTAGTTGATGCCGTTGCCGACGAAGGCGAACTTTCCAAACGCCAAGCCGGACAAATCGTCGATCTCATCCTCGACGAAATTACGGGCGCACTCAAGAAAGGCGAGCGCGTAGCGTTGACACCATTCGGAAGTTTCGTCGTTCGGTCGCGGAAAGCGCGCGAAGGGCGAAATCCGAAAACGGGCGAGCGCATCAAGATTGCGGCGCGTACCGTTCCGGCGTTTGTTGCAGGGAAGTCGCTTAAAGACGCCGTCGGGGGCGCGCGCCGCTAAGAGACGACGGTAAGAACTCCTGATCGTTACCATTCTCCTCTGCGATTCGGCGCAGGCAGTCGGCGGTAAGCTGTACGTGCTCGGCGGCGGCTGGTCGATCACCGGACCGCAGCCGGCGCCGATGGCGGTTGCGCTGAAGCTCACGGTTCCGTGGTCGGACGCGAACAGACGTTTCAGCGTGAAGATTGCGCTGGTGGATGCCGACGGGCATCCCGTAAAGTTTCCGGTCGCGCCCGGTGGCGAAGAGCAGGCCGTAGAAGTGCCATTTCAGTTCGAGGCAGGGCGACCCGCAGGGCTCATTCCCGGCACGCCTCTTGACGGCTGTTTCGCGGTCAACTTTCCGCCGATGCCGCTACGGCCGGGATCGCGCTACGAGTGGCGCGTCGAAGTCGATGGTAAGTGTGAAGACGCTTGGCGCGTGCCGTTCTCGGTTCGCGGAGCCGGTTGATTCCCAGCTGCGCGCAGGTTCTTCTCGAGGACGCTCTAGAAAGCAAGTTCCGTCGGGCCGTAGCGAAGCTTGGTTATCGCGCTTGACTGGGGGTCAAGAGATCGCTGGTTCGAATCCAGTCGGCCCGAAGGCGTGGAAAGGCCTGTAAAATCTAGCGATACGCGGGCCTTTTCTTTTGCGTAGTGCGGGCCGATGATAAGCGGCTACCACCACGCCTATCACCATCGGGTGAAAAATTTGACGGATGCGGCGAAAGGACGCGATCAAGCGCTACCGCAGCCTCTCGCTGAAGAGTAGGTGTGACGTGCTGGTAGAGGTCCATCGTGATGGCGGTGGTCGCATGCCCCAGGCGTTCACTCACGACCTTGGGATAGACACCTTCCTGGAGCATGAGCGTAGCCGCGGTGTGACGTAGATCATGGAACCGGATGTTTGGGCAGCCAGACGCCAGAAGGAGCGTCTTACTGTCCCTTTGGAGGTTTCTTGGCTTCAGCGTAGTGCCGACCGTCGTAGGAAAAACTCGGTTGGATCCGTGCTCTTCGCGCTGCATCGCGCGCCGATGGTCGCGAAGTACGGATATGGCTTGGTCACTGACATCGATAGCGCGTCGTTCGGTTTTCGTTTTGAGATGGCGTACGATATGGATCGTGCCGCGTTCTAGGTCGACATCGGCCCATCGTAAGGCAATCAATTCACCCTCGCGCATGTCGGTGTGAAGGGCAAGGTAGTAGAGAGTGTAGAGGCGGTGAGCCTTTGTCGATGCAAGAAACCGTCGTGCCTCTTCACCCGTCAGCGTCCGCATTTCGCGCTGATCCACCCGTGGAGGGCGTACATCGCCGGCGGGATTAACGCGCAACAACTTCGCTCGTACTGCGCCTCGGCGGGCAGTCAAAACCGGCCATTCGTGGGCAGTTGAAAACCGGCCAGAGGTCGGTGGGCACTTGAAAATTGTCCACCAGTAGGTTCAGCCCGGGCACGTCAAGGCTGACGGCGCATCATCGCCGTCATGAATCGATTGCACGTGACCGACCGCGAAGTCATCCTCAGCTTGCTGCAGCGCCGATGGAGCCTGCGACGTATCGAGCGCGAGACCGGCCATCGTCGAGAGACGATCTCGCGATATGGGCGCGAGGCAGGCGTGCTGCCGGCAAAACCGGCCAACGTGCCCACCGACTCTCAAGCGGCTACCGAACCCGAGGTACCTACCGAGTTCGAAGCGACGCGGAGCAGCGCCGAGCCCTTTCGCGCCTTCATCCAGGAGGAGGTTGGCAGGCAGCGTACCGCTACCGCGATCTACCAGGATCTGGTCGAGCACCACGGTTACACCGGCTCGTACGATGCGGTCAAACGGCTGGCGCGCAAAATGCGTGGCACCGAACCCAGGATCAGCTGCCGGTTTGAAACCGCTGCGGGACGCGAGGCGCAGACCGACTACGGTGCAGGCGCGTTAACACGCGACCCGCGCACCGGCAAATACCGCCGCCCGCGGCTGTTCGTGGCGACGCTTGTCGGCGCGGCGCTCGTGCACCTTGCACCCGATGGCGCCGTTCTCACGACCTCGCATCCGTTTGCGTATGAAGGCATCCCGATACGGCGCGCGCAAGCGCTCGCGCTCACGAATGGGCTCGACATAGAGATCGCGCGCGATCTCATAGCGCGTAAGCTCGATGGTCAGCGGAGAAACCTCGCACGCCTCGGCGCGTGCGATCTGCGCGCCTTCGACGGACTGCGCGAGCCCCCCCCCCACCCCCCCCCCCCCCCCCCCCCC
>JAKAPO010000072.1 GCA_021807065.1 bacterium | reverse complement strand
TCGCATCACCGCGGTCAACCACTTGGGCACAGCCCCGCTTCAGCCCGGAGAACACTTGAGAATTCCACTATGAGCGGTTGCGATTTCGTTCAGACCTAGGAGCCGAGCGGATGAAGTGTACTTCGGCACACGAGCCCCGGGGCAACAACGGTACGGACGAAATCATAAGCGTGAAAAAGTCTTGGTTCCTCCCCCAAGAGAAAGGCCCGTGAGATACGCCACGGGCCTTCTTCCTTACTGCGCTGCGTCGACTACTTCATCGACCTTACTGCTTCGGCTACCTCATCGACGTGACCAGATGAAGTATGGCATACGTCATCGCAACCAAGCCCGCGGTAAGTGTTGCCCACGAGGTGAGGATCGCGCCCATGAGCCAACCGAATCGGCCGTTGGCCTCACGACGCAAGTCGGCGATTCCCCGGCTCAACTCTCCGCGCAGGCCACCACTCTCGCGATTCATATCGCCGCGCAGACCGCCACTCTCCCCCGCGCAGGCCACGGATATCCGCAGCCATCGCGTTCAGGCGATCCGCAACCTGTTCGTACGTTCCCTCGAGGCGCGAGACCCGCTCTTCCATCGGTAGATTCACTCCGCCCCCTGCGTAGTGTACCACACCTTTTTCACACGCACTGAAGATGCCGGCTAGGGGTCCAGCCTATTCGCGTTTTCGGATGATGGCGATGCTGTGACCCGAGTGGTCGTCGAAAAAGGCAAGGCCTTCCACCATCCATGAGTCGAGCCCGCCGCCCGAATGCCGAGCAACCTCGCGAACGACGTGCGCCCGCTCCTTGAGCCACACGAGCTCTGTGTGCGTCGTGGCGGGAAACGCCGCAACTTCGCAGTCTTCGCAGTGGTAGCCGTAACGCGTCACAACGGACGCCGGCGGCCGCTGCGCGCAGGCCGTTCGGTGAGTCGCCCGCCGCACCTAGGGTCACAACGTTCGCAAAGATCCTTCACCGTATCCACGTTTTCAAGGGTGACGGTCTTCACCTCTCCAAGGAGAATGCGGCCCCGAAGTAGGTCGGGTTACTTGTGAAAGGTGAGCGCGAGCATGATTGTCAGCCACGATCCTGCGACGCGGCCTAAGATCCAGCGTAGGTCTTGTACGCGGGCGCCCGTGGCACTAACGCCGCCCGCGCAACTCTCGGACAGCTTCCAGCTCGATAAGGCTGGGCTCATCCTTGGTGCGACCCGCGGCGCGCTTTGCGATGATGAGACCGTCCATCGACAGGACGCGCACGGAAAAGCTCTCTAACTCAATCGTCTCCGCAAGCGCGTTCACTTCCTTGAATCCCCGATGCCCTTGAGATTCGCGATCAAGTCGATATCGCTCGCAGTGCTTTCGAGAGTGAGGATCGCGCTCTTCATTGGCGTCTGTTCATCGAAGATGAACGGCAGGTTTCCTGGGAACTCACGCGGTCGAGGCCGACATTGTGCGAGCGCGCCAACAATTCTCCGCGCATTCCCTCTCGTTCGTAAACAACGTCGACGTCATAGGTAATGTACGCAGAGCCCTGCAACTGCAGTGCGACGCCGCCTACGACAATGAACCGCGCGTCCGCCTTTGCGAGGGCGTACGTCGCGTAGATCGCTCAACGCGCCGCGGTGTCTTGCCCCTTGCTGCGCGCCGTTCGCAGCCACCGCGCCGACCCCTGAGACTGGACGATCTTGTCGAGGCGTTGCGTAGGTGTTAGTTCAGGATTTCGTGCGACGAGGGTAAGATCAATACCATAGTCACGGGCTCGCGCAATCGCCGATCCCGGCTTAGGGTGAAGAATCTTTTCGAGAGTGGCCGCCCTCACAGGTGAAGTATACCATAGCCGCAGCTCGCTAGCCGCCGATCTCGATCCTTCGACGCTACCGTGGGATGAGGTGAGCGCTGAGGCTCTCGAAGAACCCGACAACGACGCCGATGATCGCTAGAGCGCTCGTCACCGTGATCCCGATGAGCCACGCAAAGCCGCTGATTGACATCGTTGCGCAGATCGCGCAGGTCCGCTCGTACGTCAGCCAGGTCGCCCCGGAGCATGTCAAGCCATTTGTCGAGGCTCTCGTAACGAACCTGGAGCTGCTTGAGATCGGAATCCCAGGGCTGAGCGGTCATCGTTCCCATTATGTCACGCTCTATATGCGCGAGGATGACCGACGGCAAGGGGCTCGTGCGCTCTCAGCGTTTCGCTAAGTACCGCTAATGGGTAGCGTACAGATAGAAGGAGCGCGGCGTGCGCCTAACCGTATTCCGATGGCCTCGTTGGCCTCGTTGCACTTTCCCCGGAGTCGGTGGAAGGTTGAAGGCCCCGAGCGAACTCGGGGCCTTCTGCTTTGCTTCGCGTTTGCTTCGCGGTTTACGTCCGCTTCAACTCTACTCCAGATTACAGATGGAGCTGCGCTTGGATGTAGAGGTTGAACGGGAAGTAGCCGTTCGCACTGCCGCCGGTGAAGGCCGACGGTAGATAGGACTGCATCTCCCACGGTTGCGGCGTGATGCCGTTCGCGGGGTCGGTCGGGCTTGCGCCTACGTACGCTCCGCCTCCCGGTGGACCGCCGATGTAGTCGAGCGCGTTCGCGCCGTAACCGCAGACGATATGTCCCGGAGCATTACTACCTTGCGTCCACGGTTCCGAAGAGCCGCCGAAGCAGGTATGGAACACCGATGCCGCCGTCAGCGTAAGGCGTAGCTTCGGCGAGACGTCGTACGTCGCTTGGATGTTACCAACGATGATGTTGGGCTGGCGGAACGCGCCGTATTGCGCAAACGTGCCCGTCTGCGGATTCGGAACGTAGAGTTGACCCCACGTCGACATGCTGCCGCCGCCGTAGGACGTGTAGTCGCAGTTATGTGACCCTAGGACCACACCCGTGTCATTCTGGTTGAGACCGCTCGATGCACATGCCCATGGGTCGATGCCGAGGACGTCCATCGGCGATCCGTAGCTCGATCCCGACGCGAACTGTAGGCTCGGTGTGATCGCGAGCTTGTCCATGCGCCAGTTCAGGATCAAGGTCGCCGTATACGGCGCGACGAAGCCCGCCGCGTCGTTGTAGCCCGGTCCGAGGTAGAGGCCTGAGCTGGTCTGTCCCGGATCGCTCCACCAGCCGTTCGGATCCATGAGCGGCTGCGGCGTCGCGTTGTAGTACGGGTTGGCAACGTCGTAGCTGTTCGGGCATCCCGGATCCGCGGCGCCCGGGGAGGGGCCGGAGAGATCCTGGTAGCACGAAGCCGCACCCGGCCAACCGTTCACGCCAAACTGCGTGTTGCAGAACGTGCTATGCGATGCGTAGTACGTCTTCGTCTGGCAGTCGTACGCCTCGATCGCCGTGTTCAACTGGTTCACGATCGACTCGCCGAGCAGCGACTTGTACTGTACGGCCGCGTTCGTGTACGTGAACGAGAGGAGTCCGGAGAGCCCGTTGCGGTTGAAATCGCCCGCTTGGAGCTCGGCTTCCACGCCGTAACTGCGGAAGTCGCCGACCGGAATCTGTGTCACGTAACCGGAGCCGATGAAGTACTGTTGCTGCCAGTTCGAGGCGTAGTGGTAGAACGGGGTGATCTTCAGCGAGACATCCGTCCCGGCGAAGTGATGTTCGAACGAGAAGTCGTACTGCGACGACGTCTCCGCCGGAAGCGGATGGAACGGCGACATGAACCCGAAGAGCATGAACTCGCCCCACTGGCCGAGGTTGTTGCCCGAGGAGTTGAAGTACTGAACCGCCGCGGTGAGCGGTGGCTCGACGTAACGGCCGGCCGAGACGCGCCAGACCGTGTTCGGGTCCGACTGATACGTCGCCGCGCCGCGCGCCGACCAGTAGTTGATGTCGTAGTGCGAGGGCGAGACATCGGTGAAGTGCGGGTGGCCGCCCACGCCGTTCGGGTGAACGTAGCCGGCGGGGCACGTCCAGTAGAACGCCAGGCCCGGCGGAGGCGGCGAGCCTGGGCCGAGCGGCGTCAACGCAGGCGTATCCGTTGCTGGATTGACGCATGCATAGTCGTCGATGATCTGTGCGTAGTACTGGTTTTGGATGTTCTGCGTGCTCTGCATCACGTAGTTGTAGTTATCGTAGCGCCCCGCGAGGTCGATCACCAACCTGTCGCTCGGACGAAACTCCTCCGAGAGGTTGATGTTATAGAACCGCGGCCCCACGTTGTTGTCGGAGGCACGCGCGTCGGTATTCACGGTGGTGATGTACTTCGCCCCTGCGGCAAGAGCAGCGCCGGCGATCGGCGGCTCGCCAGACGTGAAGTTATTGTACGCGCTATCGCCGCTTCCGCCGTTGGACCAACCCGCCGGGAGATCGGCTGGGTCACGGACCTTCACGCAAGTAGCGTTCTTCCCGCTGCCTATCGCATAGCACGAGAACGTCCCACCGGAGTACGCGACGAGCCCGATGGGCGAGCTGTTCGCGCATGCTTGGAACGAAGCACCGCAAAGCGCCGGCGAACTGAATGCGCCGTCGACCATCGCGGTGTTGTACCAGCGCGAGGTGTTGGCCGTGACGTAGTTGGCGGTCAGCTGGACGAGGTTCTGGTCGTTGATCTGGTCCGCGAACTGAATCGCACCACCCGCCGTGTGCGTGGTGAGGAGATAGTCGTTGGCGAACGGAACGAACGGGCCGGCGAAGTACTCGTACGACGAGTTCGGAGCGACCATGTTCCAGTCGGTGTACAGGATGTAGCTGTACAGACGCACGTAGGCGCTGTCGCTGAATGGATGCGTCCATTGCAGCTTCATGATGCCGACGTCGTTGTACATGTTGTCCTCAGTGTTTAGAGGCAACTGTCCCGCAAAGCTGTGCTGCGGGGTGCTGGGATAGTAGTAGTTCTCGTACGGCAGCGGCGCCGTCCCGGCACTGTTGTTGACCGCGGTGCCGAACGGGAGATTGTAGAACTCCGCGTCGTTGTAGTACGGGTAGTTCTCGCAGTATGGCTGGCATAGAACGCTTACGCCCGTCGGCTGCGGGATACCAAAGTCAACAGCCAACTGGTTGTACCATGCGTTGAAGTTCGGGTTATACGAGCATGGCATGCCGCTCGACGTGAGCGCCATCTGGCATGCACCCAACTGATCGCTCGGCGAGTTGTAGCCGAACGTCTTCTCGGACGATGCGCTCCAGAGTACCTGGATATCGTCGCGTTGCCCGTCGTGACGCGGAATTCCGAAATGCAGGTTCACAACGTCCTCGCGGTCGGTGATGAACGAAGCACTGTTTCCGATCACGGCGTCGTACATGAGACAGCTGTTGTTGTACGAGGCCGTATTGGTGGAGAAGCCCGGCAAAAGTGCCGCCAAGCCACCGTGACCAAGGAACGCGTTAAGGTATCCAAGGTTCCCGACCTTGTTCACACACGCCGCCGTATCGCCGTAGCCGTAATCGGCGGACGCGGTAAACTGGAAGATGTTGTTGTACGAATCGGGCGCAAAGACGCCGCCGGGTTGGAAGTAGCTGGCGCCGTTGCTCTGATCGATTATCCGGAACGCCTGATTGGTTCCGGCGAGGCCGACGTAGTACGAGAAGTTGCGGTCCGGCGTCGCGCCGCCCGCTTCAAACTTGGCCTCATGGTAGAACGCCTCGGTGCCAACGCCGCCCTGCAACGATGCATAGCCCGGGTACGTCCCGGTCTTGATGACCTGGTTGATGAATCCGGAGATACCGCTCGAGGCGACGCTCACCGGACCACCACCCGTGTAGACCTGCAACTCCTGAAGGCCCAGACTCGACTCGGTCGAGGAGTTGTATTGGTCGAACGCCCGGTTGACCGGAACGCCGTCGTACTCGAAGCCGGTTGACCACGGGTACTCACCATGGATGACGACCATCTGGTTCCAGCCCATACCGCCCGTTGGGACGTAGAGACCCGGAACCGAGGAGATCGCCGAGTACGCGTTTTCGAGATTACCGCCGCCGCCCAGCGATGCAGATGCTTGCTGCGTCGCCGGCGTGACGTTGTAGAGGTCGCCGCCGACGCCGGGTTTCACCAGCGCCGAAGCGCTCGTCTTCGCCGTCGCGATGACTTTCAGCACGCGCGGTGTGACGATGGTGATCGTCTGCGTCTGGTCGGCGAGGACGGTAAGTCCCGATTGCGCGACCGTCTGATACCCGTCTTTGGTGACGGTGATGGTATACGTATCGGGCGCGAGCGTAAGGAACGTGAAGTGTCCTTGCGCGTCCGTCGTTGCGGTGGCCGTCTGCGATGGCGAGGCCGCTTTTACGGTTGCACCTGCAACCGGGGCGCCCGTGTCATCGTGGACGATACCCGCGATACCGCCGGTGACGCCTGCCAGTGCCCATGTTCCCTGGAGCAGGAACGCCGCCGCGCATAGCGCGGATGTTACCAAACGACGGAGGGTTCGTGTTGATCGCATTACCTTATAAACCCTCAATCTAGTTTTCGAGTGATATGCGCCAAGAGGGAGCTGCCCCGCGGGCCGCTTGCCCTCAGGACTCTCCCAGGTGACGTACGGCTTGCTTCGTCCGGGCCTGCCCCGCTCCTCTATGCAGGCTTTAAGAAGGAGGCTGGCCCGTGCCGAGCGAGCTCGTTTGACGAAGGACCGGCAGTGGACTAGACTTAGTCCATGCGCACCGTGAACATCCACGAGGCAAAGACCCATCTCTCGCGCCTTGTCGACGAGGCGGCGAGCGGCCAGGACATCGTGATCGCCAAGGCCGGGAAGCCTACCGCTAAACTTGGGCCGCTCAACAGAGCACGCGCGCCGCGCCGCCTTGGGTTCCTCGACGGGAAGTTTGAGGTGCCCGACGACTTCGACGAGCCCCTCCCTGAAGAGATCGTGCGCCTCTTCGAGGAGGGGGATTAGTGCGGATTCTGCTTGACACTCATGTCTTGCTCTGGAGCATCATGCAATCCACGAGAATCGACGGCAACGCGCGCACTGCGATAGAGTCGACCGAGAACGAAGTCTTCTTCAGTGCTGCGAACGTTTGGGAAATTGCGATAAAGACGCAAGCACAGCGTCTGCGCCTTCCCATTAGCCCCGAAGATTTGGCGCGCGCCGCGCGTGCGGCGGGATTCGCCGAATTACCCATAGATTCCGAAGCCGCAGGCCGCGTCGCGACACTGCCGATGCACCACCGGGATCCGTTTGACCGCATCCTGATCGCGCAAGCGATGGCTATGCCGGCCCGGCTCTTCACCGTCGATAAGAAGCTCGTTCCGTATTCGGACCTCATAACCTTGATATAATCAGTAGAAGGTGCCGGAGCCGGATCACCGCGGGCGTTCAGACGCGGGCGAGCGTTGATTGCAGGAGTCGGGGGATTTCCGAGGGGCGGTCGGCGACCGGAACGCCCGCCTTCTTGAACGCTTCGATCTTACTCTGCGCGGTGCCGAAGTTTCCGGAGACGATCGCGCCGGCGTGACCGAGTGATTTTCCCGGCGGCGCGTTTCGTCCGCCGATGAACGCGACGATGGGCATGCCCGCGAGATGTTCGGCGACGAACGCCGCGGCATCTTCTTCATCCGAACCACCGATCTCGCCGCAGATGACCAGCGCCTTCGTCTGCGGATCGTTGGCGAACTCGCGCAGGCAATCCACAAATGTCGTGCCGATGATCGGATCGCCGCCGATGCCGACGCAGGTGGACTGACCGAATCCGGCGCGCGTCAAGCCGTCGACGACTTCGTACGTGAGCGTCCCCGAGCGCGAGATCAAGCCGACGTTGCCCTGCGCGAAGACGTGACCGGGCATGATGCCAACCGATGCTTTGCCGGGCGAGATGAGGCCCGGACAGTTGGGCCCGATGATGCGCATGTTCGGCGTCGTGCCGACGACCTTGAGCACGTCGTGCACCGGAATGCCTTCGGTGATGCAGGTCGCAAGCGAGATTCCCGCTTCGTGCGCCTCGAAGAGCGCGTCGGAGGCGAACGGCGGCGGTACGAAGATCACGCTCTGCGTCGCACCGGTCGCTGCAACGGCCTCGCTCACCGTATCGAAAACCGGCAAACCGTGCTCGCTCTTCTGCCCGCCTTTGCCCGGCGTCACGCCGCCGACGATGCGCGTTCCGTAGGCGAGCATCCGCGTGGTGTGATAGGATCCCTCGCTGCCGGTGATTCCCTGAACGATGACTTTCGCGTTCTGATCTAAGAAGATACTCATCCTTTTGTCATCCCGAGCGCATCACACCTTTGCGGGCTCCACCGCTTCATGACAAAGCCAACTCCACTGCCTTCTCTGCGCCTTCGTCCATCGTTTCGACCGGCGTCATGCCGGCGCGCGCGAGGATCGCGCGTCCCTCTTCCTCGTTCGTGCCGGTGAGCCGGATGACGAGCGGAACTTTGCGCGAGCTGGTCTGCTCGATGGCGGTCACGATGCCGCGCGCAACCTCGTCACCGCGCGTGATGCCGCCGAAGATGTTGATGAAGAACACCTTCGCGCCCGTGTGATTCATCACCAGCTCGTAGCAGTTGCGAACGCGTTCGGCGTTCGCGCCGCCGCCGACATCCAAGAAGTTGGCGATCTTTCCTCCGGCGTTTGTCACCGCATCCATCGTCGCCATCGCCAGTCCCGCGCCGTTGGCGAGCGTGCCGACGTCGCCGCCGAAGCGGCGAAAATTCCTGATGCCTAATCCTGCCTGCGCCGCAAGCGTCTCGTCTTCGTCGAGGGGAAGCGTCTTCTGCCACTCCGCAAACTCCGGATGGCGAAAGAGCGCGTCGTCGTCGAGCTCGACCTTCGCATCGGAAGCGACGACGCGGCCGTCGGCGGTCAACGCCAAGGGATTGATCTCCGCCAGCTTCGCGCCGTAGCGGAAGAACAAATCGTAGAGAGCGCCGGCGATCGCCGGGAAACCCTTGCGGTAACCGGCATCGAGCTCCGCGGTGAAGGCGAGTCCGCGTCCGATGAACGGCGAATATCCCACGGCGACGTCGACGAAGCGTTTTGCAATCGAGCCGGGATGCTTCTCGGCAACCTCTTCGATGTCCATGCCGCCGAAACGGCTGGTCATCATCACCGGTCGTTTGTGCGTGCGGTCGATCGTGATCGCGCAGTACGCTTCCCGCGCAATCGGCAACTTCTCTTCGAGCAAAACGGAATGTATCGGCTCGCCGTTTGGATTTTGGCGGTTCGGCGGCATCGGCGTCGCCATGATCTCGCGCGCGAGGGCGATGCCTTGCTCGCGTCCGCTCGCAAATTTAATTTTGCCGGCTTTGCCGCGCCCACCCATCAGCACCTGAGCCTTCAGCACCCATTCGCCGGGGTTTGCGGCGAGAAAATCGCCGACCGCTTCGGGCGTGGTGCAATGTTGCGAACGTGGAATCGGGATGCCGGAGCGACGAAAGAGCTCCTTCCCCTGGTACTCCATGAGATTCATAGATGCTTT
>JAKAPO010000071.1 GCA_021807065.1 bacterium | reverse complement strand
GCGCCGGACGTCATGGGCTACCATGACGGTGGGGATATTCCAAACTACTGGTCGTACGCGAAAAACTTCACGCTACAGGACCACATGTTCGAATCCGTAGAGTCCTGGAGCCTGCCGGCGCACTTCTACGAAGTTTCGGCATGGACGGCTACGTGTCCGACGCCGTCACCGCTGCCAAACCTCGAGAGCATGTTCGACGTTGATCCGATGTCGTGCCGAAATGATCCGGCGCTCGTTCCAGCTCCGGAATCCGTTCAGCTCCGCAAGGCCGCGGGACACGAGCAGGGCGGGCACGAGGACGAGGTGCGGGACTCCGCGAGCATGGTGCACGTCGTCGCGTGGACCGATCTGACATATCTGCTTTCGAAGCGCGGCGTCACCTGGAGGTACTACGTCGCCGACGGTACGCCCGTCGGTTGCAAGACCGTCGCGCAGATCGAAGCCTGCATCAACGCCCAAAGCGACCACCGGACGACGCCGTACATTTGGAACCCGCTCCTCACGGCCACCGACGTTCGCGAGGATCGGCAGATTCCCAACATTCAAACGATCGATCACTTCTACGCCGCAGCGCGAAGCGGCCGCCTTCCGGCCGTCTCGTGGATTTCTCCCGGTGGTCTCCAAAGCGAGCATCCACCGGCACTAGTCAGCGTGGGTCAAAGCTACGTGACGCGTCTCGTCAACGCCGTTATGCGGAGCCCGGATTGGGACTCGACGGCGATCTTCCTCGTCTGGGACGACTGGGGCGGGTTCTACGATCACGTCGTGCCGCCACGGGTAGATGCCGACGGATACGGACTGCGGGTGCCCGCTCTCGTCATCAGCCCATACGCTCGGCGGGGCTACATCGATCATCAGACGTTGAGCTTCGATGCGTACCTACGCTTCATCGAGGATGATTTCTTGAACGGCGCACGCATTGATCCGCGAACGGACGGCCGGCCCGACCGACGCCCGGACGTTCGAGAAGACGCACCGATTCTCGGGAACCTGCTGCGGGACTTCAACTTCGCCCAACGACCGCTTCGCCCAATGCTCTTGCCCGTCCATCCGAGGACGACGCTCAAAACGACGCTAACGTTTCACTGACCTGCGGTCCTTCTGTTCGGCACCTGGTATCGGGGCGGCGATCGCGAACGCTTCGTCCCGCCGTTCCGCGGGCCGATCTTTGTGGTCGAGCGAAAGGACGAATGCGGCGAAAACCCGCATAAAATCTAGGTTCTCAAGCGCGCGCCCGTAGCTCAAACTGGATAGAGCAGGGGACTCCTAATCACGAAAGTGATCCTCGATTTCCGTCACGTGCCCAAAGGCGAGTTCGTGTTCCACTGCCACATGCTCTTTCACGAAGACCGCGGCATGATGGCGGTGATTCGGGTGGAGTAACGCCGGAAGCCGGCGTTAGTACGCGCCGTAGTATTTCGAGGTGAGCCTGAACTGGCCGGAGGAGCAGATCTCGCCGATCTCTTCGTGGCTCAGTCGGCGGAACGACTTTCTGCCATACTCAAATGCCTCGCCGTCGCCGGTTGCATCGTAGCGCATCTGCGCACCGGCATTTAGCTGAGGGCGCTCCTGAAGCGTCTGCTTCTTAACGTTGACGCGATAGGCGAGGTCCTTTCCGAAAAGCACGATCTCTCCGCGACCATTGGCGTACCCGCCGTAGATAGGCTCGGAGGCTTCGGAAATGCCCCGGCCGGTTGCCTTGATTTCGAGAACGGCAACCGGTTGCGTCAGGACGATTTTGAGAACCGCGCCCTTAGCGGTAGCTTGGGCGCGCTGCGAAACAGTCTCGGCAGTAAACGGGCTTGTCGCCGCGCGGTTGGAACGGAACTTCCGCTACGCCGCCGCATTGCGAGCACGTCGCCTTGAACATCTCGCGGCGACCACCGCTGTAGTTGCTGCCTCCACGGCCACCGGCCTTGCGGGCCGTGCGGCAATCGTTGCAGCGGCTCGGCTTATTCGTAAAGCCTTTGCTGGCGTAGAATTCCTGTTCGCTTGAGGTGAATGGGAACGAACGTCCGCAATCAACGCACGTAAGGGTTTCGTCTGAGTACATGGGCGAGTCTCCTAACGCTTGATAGTATTCTTGGTGTTTTATCTGACTCGCCAGCACTTGGAAACGCTAAGACGTCTGAAACACTAGTGAGTTAACGAGGAGGAGTATCTCATAAATTCCTCCCCGATGCAAGCCTTTTGACCCCGCCGGGCATAAAAGAGTTGCACTTCGAGCGAGTCTACGGGGAAGCGGCGCCTTCGAGCGGCTCCAGTCTGTTCGCGGATCTCTGGCAAGGTCTTGAAGTATTGCACGTTGAGGAACTCATCGCGGACACGGGAGTTGAACGATTCGATCCAAGCGTTCTGAGCGGGCTTTCCTGGATCGATGAAATGCAGCAGGACGTTGTGATCGATCGACCATTGCAGCATCGCGCCGGCGATATTTTCCGGGCCGCTGTCTACCCGGAGCCGGCCAGGGTATCCGCGGAGCTCGGCAATTTCGTCGAGGGTTCAAGTGTCGCGTCGACTTGCAATCGAAAAGTCCGGGTCAACAGCGAGGCCTTCGCGGCTGAAGCGATCTTCGACCGTCAGGAGTCGCACTTTGCGCTTGGTCAGCAGATATTCTTGCATGAAATCCAGGCCCCATTCCTCATTGCGTTTCGTGGGTGCCGGCCAAACGCTGCCTCGAACCCAGCCGCACGCGCCGTTTCTTCCGTGGGCGAACCTGCAACTGCTCATCACAGTAGATGCGGCGCAAACGCTTGTGATTCATGGTTAGGCCTTCGCGCTTGAGCAGAATCTTCAGCCGTCGCCATCCAAAGCGCGGACGCTCCTGCGCGATGCAACGCGGTCGGTCGCGGAGGTGCTCATCGGATTGCTGCTTCTTTGCCTTATATCGGACCGTGGGGCGTGGACATCCGGAGAGTCGGCAGGCCTGTCGTTGGCTCAGGCCTTCCGCTTCGAGCGCTTGCCGTGCGATGATGCGTTCCATTTGCGTGTTCTCGGCTTCGAGTTCTCTCAGGCGGGCGAGATCGCTGAGGTCGAGGCCGGCGTACTTGCTGCGCCACAGCCGCAGCCTATTGACGTGAACGCGATGCTTGCGAGCGAGTTGCTCGCGTCGTCGCTCCGCATCAAGGCGAAAGGCTTCAGCCTGCACTCGTTGCGCCACTTCGGCGCGACTCAGACGCTCGTCGCAGGCAATGACGTGCGGACCGTCGCGGTGTTGCTCGGGCACGCCGACCCATCCGTGACGCTGCGGACCTACGGCCACGTCGTCGCGGGCGCCCAAGAGCGCGCGGTCGCCGGTATGGACGAGGTGATCGCCAAGGTGCAGGGACGCCGCTCGGCGGGATAGGAAACCCCGCCCTCGGCACCCCGGTTTTTCGCGACAGGAACCACAAATGGACCACTTGCGCGAAACGGAGGCGACTCGATCGCAGGGCGGATGCGCCGCAAATCCGCATAAAACCGAGGATTTTCTATCGCGCGCCCGTAGCTCAAACTGGATAGAGCAGGGGACTCCTAAGCCCAAGGTTGGCGGTTCGATTCCGCCCGGGCGCACCATCACCAGAACTCAATGACGAAAAACGCAAGCGTCGATTACTCGCTGCTCGAGCGACAGGTTCGCGAGCTGGTTGCAGGCGAGCAAAGCCACCTCGCCAACGCCGCAAACTTTGCCGCCTTCATCTTCCATGAGATTCCCAACATAAGTTGGGCAGGCTTTTACTACGCAGATCATGCCGGTGACCTCGTGCTGGGACCGTTCGGCGGGAAGCCGGCATGTTCGCGTCTTCGGAAAGGCGAGGGCGTCTGCAGTGCGGCTTACTCCTCTGGTGCAACCGTCGTCGTCGACGACGTGAACGCGTTCCCTGGCCACATCGCCTGCGATACGGCGGCGCGATCGGAGCTGGTAATCCCTCTCTCCGGTGAGGGGGTGGCGTACGGCGTATTCGACTTGGATAGCGTCCAGCCAGCGCGCTTCAACGCTGCCGATCGCGAGGGGATCGAACGCCTCGTGCAGCTTTTCTGCAAGGTCGTCGAGCCTCCGTCTTGGCAGGAAGGGAATCCCTTGCACCCGGCAAACCCCTAAACCTGGGAGGGGACCACGATGCTGCGCGCCGCCGACGAGGAACGGCGTCTTGAGTTGTCGCTCGAGATCGCGGGCGATGCGCAGCGCGCTGCGACCGAGTACTGGAAGTCCTGGCTCTGGCGTGCAAAGAAGACGACCTGCGGTCCTCCAGTCCTGTTATGCCAGCAGCTTGCCGTGCGCTTTAGCGTCTCCGCCGACGAAGTACAGCGGCAGTGGGCGGAGTGGTACGAGCTACTGACGAGCTGGGATTTTGCCGCAGCGCTTACGGGTCGCGATATTCGCTTCCCCAGCTCCGCTTACGGCACGTCACACCGGCGAACCTAACGTTTCCGCTTGAGAGCCTGCGGAACTTTCGCTCCCTCCTTTCGTGCTTTTGAGAGGCCAATCGCGATCGCTTGGCGCGGGTCCGTGACTTTCTTGCCCGAGCGTCCCGAACGAAGCCGCCCGGCCTTCATCTCACGCATTTCTTCTTCAACGTGTTCGCCCGCAGTGCGGCCGTAGCGCCGCGTCGATTTCTTGCGACTCGTCTTTTTCTTGCGTGGCATATCGTCGTCTCCTCCAGCCAATCTGCGCACTTACGTACCCCGTACAGCAACGACCAACCCGGTAACCGCGCGGTTAGAACGGCCTGCGCCATCTTAGCCCGTCAAACGGCAACGATGTCGCCGACGTCGCGGCCGTGCACTGGAGGCGCGGCGATATCTCGTTTCGCGGTATACGCGGCGACGATCAACCCACTCGCCGTAGCAGCGATCCCGAACCAGGTCGGCGCTTTCACGAGCCACACCGGCCACGCGGTCATCACGTAGTGCGTCGCGACGAAGTGCGCCCAGGAAGCCTGCGGCATGGCCGACGGGAGCGCCTGTGCCGTTGCCGGCGTTACGAAACCGAAACCACCGACCACGAGCGATACTGCAACCGCCGCTACGAAAAGCGTCGCCGCGGATGCGGAATACACGCACGCCCTGAGGCTGCGGCCGAAGGCAAAACCGAGCCACGCTGCGACGACGACGATGAACGCGAGTATCACGTCGAGCGGAATCCACCGTAGCAGCAGAAGCAATTGCAAGAGCGGTACGGCCAACGCGATGATTGCTGCCGTCTGCCAAGCCGACGGTTTCGGCGACGATGCTGCAAGCCAGATCGCGGCGGGTAACGCGAGCGCGACGTGGTCGAGATGTAAGAACGGTCCGCCTGTAACCGCAAATGCCGGCGCGGCGAGCACGGCGATCTCGGGATGCGCGCGGGCGAGTTGCGCACGCGCGAAGAGTCCGGTGGCAACGAGCATCGTAATCCACTGCAATTGTCCGATCGAGAGCGCGAGGCCGGCAGGCATTCCCAGCCGGTTCAAGAGCCACGACAGGCTATATTGGAAGTAGGCTGGGAGTTCCGAGAGCACGTGCGCGGGCAGCACGTCTCGAACGTACGCAACGTTTCCGGCAATGCCAAGCACAGCAAGGGAGATTATCGTGAGAGCCGCGATGGCAACCCCCGTGGAGATGGCGAAGCGCCAAGACACCAGAGCGCACGCGATCGCCACCGCGGCGCCGACCTGCGGTTCGGCGAACGCGAGAGCAACGCCGCATCCGGCGAGTGCGAGCGCCGCACGTGTGGGCGGCGTACGGTATACGGCCCACGCGGTGAGGACAATACCGAGGAGGCAGATTGGAACCAGCTCGCCGACGGCAAAAGAGATCGCAACGAGCGCGGTGGAGAAGGCAGCGGCTATAGCCCACACGTTCGCGCTCGTTAGCCGCGAAAGGAGCGTGATCGATGCGAGGGTTGCAGCGAGCAGCGCACAGATCCATAAGAAAACTGCCGGCAAGAACGGCACGAGCGCCACGATCGCAAATCCGGCAATGGCGTACCCCGGCAGCGGAGCCGGTAAAACGAAGCCGGGCCTAGCCACGAAAATCGGGCGCGGGGCGGGTTGCGATTCGCACGCCGCGAGCGGGATTGTATCGTACGGGTTCTCGCCTTCGAGCAAGACGCGTCCGGAACAATAGAACGTCTTGAAGTCGTCCATCGCCCAGCCGTGACCGTTGGAAAAAGCGGGCACGTAGAGCACTAGGGCCAGAACGACGATTGCGATGGCTACCAGCGCGTGCCTCGCGGGGACGTTCACGCCATCGCAGTTTCGCGAAGTCGCACAACATGCAGCATCGACGCAAGCGTTCCAACCGCTCCAAGAATGGCCAGCCAGATTGGTGCCTTCACGAGCCAGATCGTCCACGCGGTCATGACGAAAGTCTTGTCGACGTACTGCGCCCACGCAGCCTGTGGCAAGTTTGCAGAGATGGGAGCCACCGGTGCGAGATGCACGGCACCGGTACCGGTGGCGATGGTGCTTGCAGCGATGACCGCCATGACAACGATGGTGACGAGCGCCGTGCGCAATCCAACGATCGTATCGCGCGCACACGCGGTTCCAATCCATGCCGCGATAAACGGAACAAGCGGCGAGAGCTGGATGATCGAGAAGATGTAGAGCACGGGGATGCTGAGCGCGATCGGGATTGCCGTGCGCAACCAAAGCGGCGCCGTGGAACGCGACGCGAGCCATAACGTCGCGGGGATTGCCAACGCGATGTGATCGAGGTGAAGGAACGGACCGCCGACGATCGCAAACACGGGCGCCGCGAGCATTGCAGCCTCGGGGTGCGCGGCAGCGAATTTCGAGCGCCCGAACCAAAACGCGACCCCGAGCATCACAATCCATGAAAGACGCCCGGCGAGCAACGCCGGGCCGGGCGCGACCCCGAGCTGGTAGAGCATCCACGAAAGGCTGTACTGCAAGACGCTCGGTAACTCGGAAAGTAGATGCGCGGGCAAGACGACGCGGAGATACTCGAGGTTACCGGCGATGCCCACAGCGGCAATAGAGAGGAGACCGAGTGCGATTGTGGCACCGAGAGCAGGGATTGCAGTGCGGCGGCCGAGCGCCATAGCGACGACAAGCATTGCAACACCGATCTGCGGCTCTGCAAACGTGAGCGCAATACCCGTCGCGATCGCCCACGGGCGATTCGATTGCCCACCGAAAGCGGCAAGCGCGATTCCAAAGAGCGCTACCGGCGGAAGTTCACCGACCGGGAAACAGATGGCGGCCAGGATCACGGCGAGGGCGACGGCGATCGTCGGCGCATCCGCTACTCCGACGCGTGCGAAGAGCGCAATTGCCGCGATCGTCACGGCGACGAGCACCGCGAGCCAGAGTACCGAGGATATTGCAAACGGCAGCAGCGACAGCGGGATGAACGGCACGATAGCGTAGCCAGGCAGCGGCGCCGGCAATACCTCGCCCGCCTTCGTTACAAAGAGCGGCGCAGGTGCCGCAACCGATTCGCAACCCGCTATAGGTGCGGTCGCGTATGGGTTTTCGTGGTGCGCGAGCGCGCGGCCGGCGCAATAGAACGCTTTGAAGTCGCCCATCGCGAACGTGCCGTGAGCGACCCTATCTGCCGATATGCTGAAGGCGGCGATCACGATGACCGAGGCCGCAATGCCGCGTAACATCTCTCTACCTCATATCGTCCGCGCAGTCGGAGGCGGAAAGAAGCGTCCGTTAAGGTTGGGTAAAGCGCAACCGCTATGCGGTGCGCGCGATGGGAGCAACCTCGCGAACGGTTATCTGGGAGAGAAGACGTTCGACGTCGGACAGGCGGCACAACTCACGTTGCGGGGTCATAGCCGTTGCAGTTCCGGCAGCAGCTCCCAAACGCAACGCTTCGTCGAAAGATGCATCTCGGTTGAGCGCCAGCGCGAGGCCGCCGACCATCGAATCTCCCGAGCCGATCGTGCTCTCTACCTTGATCTGCGGTACGGTCACCCTCCACGCGCGATCCCTGTCGTCGACGCCCACCGCACCGAGCGCTCCCAGCGAAATCACCACCGCTCGCGCGCCCCTCGCGCGCAGTTCACGCGCGACCTCCAAGAACTCGGCTTCTTCGCGCAGCCGACGCCCGGCGACGTATGCTGCTTCCACTTCGTTCGGTTTGATCAACGCCGGCCGCGCTTCGAGAACGCTCGAGAGCGCCTCGCCGGACGTGTCAACGATGCAACGAACATCGCGCGCGTTCAGCGCTGCGACGAGATCGCGGTAGATCGTCACGTCCAGGCCGGGGGGAACGCTTCCCCCCATCACGATCACGCTGCCCGGTTCGATGGCTCGGAGCGCCGCACGCAATCTCTCCAGATGTAATGGACCGATGTACGGCCCTTGCGGCAGCAGACGCGTGCGCCGACCCGTACTGCGTTCGAAGAGCATGACGTCGATGCGCGTGAAGCCGTCGATTTCGTCGAATGCGTGCGCGATGCGCTCTTCGTCGAGATGCTTGCGAAGCAGTTTCCCCGTCATACCGCCCACAAAGCCGTAGGCGACCGTCTCGCCACCGAGACGGCGAATCACGCGGCTTGCGTTGATGCCCTTCCCGCCGGGATCCAGCACCGTGGACGAGCAGCGATTCGTCTCGCCGAGACGCAGGTCGTCCATCGCGAGCGGAACGTCGATCGACGGATTGAGCGTAACCGTTGCAATCGTGCGCTCGTTCATGCGGCGGCGTGATGTGCGCCGTTGTCGTCGGCATGAGCTGGAACGATGACCACCGGCACCTTCGCATTCCTGATCACGCCTTCTGCCACACTGCCCATCAGCAGATGTCGCAGGCCGGTCCGCCCATGACTTCCCATCACGATCATGCTCGCGCCAATCTCGGAAGCAATCTTCCCGATCTCGTCGGCCGGATTGCCGTACGCGACCTGCGAGGACGTAACGATCCCAGACTTGATCGCGGCTTCCGCCTCAGCCAAGTACCGTTCGCCTTCCTGGCGGAGCTCCTCGAAGAGGGGTTCGACAACCGACGGCTCGCCGTAGCTGAGGCGCGCCACTTTCGTGTTGTCGACGACGTGTACGAGGACGATGTCGGCATCCATCGTGCGTGCGAGACCGATTGCGACGTCTAAACCTCGCAACGACGGTTGCGAGCCGTCAATCGGGACGAGCAGCTTCTGTTTCATCGCGCGTTTCCCGACAGGTCGACGCTACGTCGACTTTACCTCGATCTTCTTCGGGGTCAGTGGCTTGATGGGTGTCAACGTGACCTTCAGAATGCCTTTGTCGATCTTCGCGTCGACCGCATTGGCATCCAGGTCCTGCGGCAGCGTGACCGTCCGCGAGAAGGCGCCGTGGCGCATCTCGCGCCGGTGAAACCGTACACCCTTCTTCTCCATTTTTTCGGTGTGAGAACCGGTTACGGTAACGGCGTTGCCGCTC
>JAKAPO010000070.1 GCA_021807065.1 bacterium | reverse complement strand
TCTATCTCATGTCATCCCGAGCGAGAGAGGCGCGCGAGCGGCAGGCGACGTCGAGAGACCGTCTCCCGGCCCTGCTTGCGCCGGTCGTCATCGCCTTCGTCTGGATCCTCTTGCGCTACACCGCCGGCGTCGATGTCGGCGCGCTGTCTCACGGGCGAGGCACCGTGCACTTTACCGACCGGACCGGCCTGCCGCTGGGGTCGATTGCCGCATCCGATAAGGCGAACACGGCATGGGTGCCGCTCGACCGTGTCTCACCGCTCTTCATCAAAGCGATTCTCGCGGCGGAAGATGCCCGTTTCTACGAACACGGCGCAATCGACGTATCGGCGCTGATCCGTGCGACGTACGAATACGTGGTGGACGGCGAGGCGCGCAGCGGCGCCTCGACGATTGCGATGCAGGTTGCGCGTTCTATTTGGCACGAGCCGAGCACGATTCCGGGGAAGATTCGACAGATCGTCGGCGCCGAGCGAATCGTGCTGCGTTCGACGCCGAATGCAATCTTGCAAGCCTACGTGAACCGCGTTCCCATGGGCGGCGACCTATACGGCGTCGAGGCAGCATCGCGCGCGTATTTCGGAATTCCTTGCGCCGATCTCGATCTCGCGCAGGCGTCGCTGCTCGCAGCAATTCCGAACGATCCGTCGTATCTGTCGCCATACGCGCATTGGCGTGCATTACGGGCACGTCAGCACTACGTGCTCGACCGCATGCTGGCGCTGGGCGAGATCTCGGTCAAAGATGCGGAGCGCGCGCAGCAAGAGAGCGTCGCGCTGTTGCCGTCGCCGCAAGGTCCGCGAGCCGCCCAGCATTTTCTGTTCGCGCTCTATCCGCATCTCCGCGCGGGACGGTCGATCGTTCGCACGACGATCGATGCGCCGCTGCAACGGTTCGTGCAAGCGCAGGTGCAGGCGATCACCGCGGCGTTGATCGCTCGCCACGTGACCGACGCGGCGGCGCTCGTCGTCGACAACCGCACCGGGGACGTTCTTGCGTACGTGGGTTCCCCCGATTACTACTCGGACGTCTTGCTCGGACGAAACGACGGGGTCCAGGCGCTCCGCCAGCCGGGATCGGCGCTCAAGCCATTCATGTACGAGTTAGCCCTCGAGAACGATATTATCGAACCGACGACGATTCTCGACGACGGACCGGCGACGTACGCGATTCCGGGTGGCAAACTCTATCAGCCGGCCGACTACTCCACGCGCTTTGCCGGACCGGTGCGCGTTCGCTACGCGCTGGCAAATTCGCTCAACGTGCCTGCCGTGCGCGTGCTCTCGCGTATGGGCGTCGACACGTTCCTTGGGCGGTTGCACCAACTCGGCTTTTCGCGTCTGACGAAACCCGCTTCCTATTACGGTTTGGGGCTGACGCTCGGCTCCGGCGAAGTCACTCTGTGGGAACTCGTACGCGGGTATCTAACGATGGCGCGTAGCGGCAGCGCGATACCGCTGCGCGTGACGATGAATGCGCCTCGAGCGATGCCGGTGCAGATCGGCGATCCGGGGACCTGGCAACTCGTCACGCACATGCTTGCCGATCCGTACGCGCGCGCAGAATCGTTCGGGGTCAACTCGATCCTGCGCTTGCCGTTCCCTGCCGCGGTGAAGACGGGAACATCATCAGACTACCGAGACACGTGGACGGTCGGCTTTACGCGCGATTACACCGTCGGCGTTTGGGTCGGCAACTTCGACGGTTCCGCGATGCGTGGGGTCTCCGGCGTGAGCGGCGGTGGCCCGCTATGGAATCGCATCATGCTGCATCTGTACGATAGCCGGCCTGAGCCGCAGGCATTTCCCGCTCCCGCGGGCTACGTTCGCGTGCCAATTTGCGCCACTACGGGATTACGGCCCACACTGTCGTGTACGGCGCCCGTGACGGAATGGATACATCCTCAGCAGCTCGCCGCTTGGCGAAAACCCCCTCCGCACGAGAGCAGCCTGCGCATTCTCTTCCCGCGCGACGGCGACGTCTTCGTTCTCAATCCGGCAAGGGACGCGCTCGACCGATCGATGCAGCGTTTAGAACTGCGCGGCGTTGCGGCATCGCCGATTCGCTGGAGCGTCGACGGCGCATCGCTCGCGCCGGACGCCGAGGGCCACGCGTTTTGGCCGCTGCAACTCGGCCGTTGGACGCTCACTGCCCACGCCGGCAGGCAGCAGGCTTCAATCAGCATTAGCATCATAAACCCGCTGCACGGAACGCATCCCGGTTTCTCACTCGTGCGCGAGCATTAAGAAGGCGTTCCGCCGAAGGTGCCTGGCGGTTGCCACAGCGAACGCTTGGCTTCCTCAGGAAAGGTACAGGCTTTAGCAGACAACGCCCGTGATTGCTAACGAACCGTCGGGCTGATTCGTTTGGCAGCTGTAGGGAGCTCCCGGATCCTCACGCTGACTAACTAGAAAGGAACCGAACTCATACAATGAAGTCACTGCTCGCGGTACTGACAGCCGCCGTGTTACTCGTATCGACGGCACCAATGACGGCCTCTGCTGCGCCCCACGACTTGAAGATCACGAACGACACTCAGAGCACGATCGAGTTCGTCTTCATCAGCCCGCCATCCACCGACAGATGGGGCGACGATTGGCTCGGCTCGGATGAGGTCATCAGCCCGGGTGACAGCCGCCATTTCTCGATCACCGAAGGATGCATGGAAGATATCAAGGTGGTCTTCTACCCGGTCTCTGCGAACAAGGTTCGCACGTGGCGAAACTTCGATACTTGCCAGTACGATCTCGATGTCCAGTACGACAGCCAATAACGCCTCACAGCAGCAGTAGATGCTGCGCGTAGGCATCGACGTCGGTGGGACGTTCACCGACGTCTTTGCCGCGGACGGCGAACGGGGTACCGTCGAGATCCGTAAGGTTCCGACGACGCCCCGCGCGCCCGAAATCGCGGTGCTCGATGCTGTTCGCTCGCTGCTACAGAGGAATCGCCGGGTGGTTGAATGGCTCGGCCATTCAAGCACTATTGCGACCAATGCGCTCCTCGGTCAGCAAGGTCTGGAACTTCCGCGCGTCGTGCTCGTCACGACGCGCGGTTTTCGCGACGTGATCGAGATCGGGCGGCAGAACCGCTCGCGCATCTACGACCTTTTCGTCGAGCGGCCGAGGCCGCTCGTCGCTCGCGAGGATCGTCTGACGGTAAAGGAGCGCATCGATTACGCCGGCGCGGTTGTCGAGCCGATCGACGAGCAGTCTCTAGCCGAAGCCGTTGAAGCGGTACGCGAACGGATGCCGTGTGCGGTCGCCGTCTGTCTCTTGAACGCGTATGCGAACGGCGAACACGAACGACGCGTTGCCCGCGAGCTGCGCGAGCGATTGCAGCTCGAATACGTCGTCTGTTCGAGCGCGATCGACCCTGAGTATCGCGAGTACGAACGCTTCTCGACGGCGGTCGTGAGCGCGGCACTCGAGCCGCTGGTAGCAGGTTACTTGGCTGCGCTTGCGGACGGGTTGAAAGAGAACGGCGTGACGGCGCCGGTTCACGTCATGCGCAGCGACGGCGGCATGAGCGAAGCCTGGATCGCAGCGAAAACGCCGGCGGCGTTGATCGAGAGTGGTCCGGCGAGCGGCGTCATCGCCGCCGCCGCACTTGCACGGCGCCGGCGCATCGAGAGAGCGCTCTCGTTCGATATGGGCGGAACGACGGCGAAGGCGGGTGCGATCCTCGACGGCAAACCCGAGGTTGTCACCGAATATGAGGCTGCGGGTGCGACGCATAGCGGTCGCGCGATCAAAGGCAGCGGCTATCCCGTTCGTTATCCCTTTGTCGATCTCTCGGAGGTGAGCGCCGGCGGGGGAACCATTGCCTGGATCGACGACGCAAAACGTCTGCGCGTCGGACCGCTTTCCGCCGGTGCGGATCCAGGGCCGGCATGCTACGGTCGCTCCGACCGTGCCACCGTTACCGACGCAAACGTGGTGCTCGGGCGGCTGCATCAGACACACCTGTTGGGTGGTACGTTCCCCATCGATGCGCGACGCGCGCGCGACGCGATCGCAATGCTCGGAGTGCAGATCGGACTTGGTGTCGAGCAAACCGCTGGCGGGATCATCAGGCTCATCGACGCTCAGATGGCGAAGGCGCTGCGCATCGTAACGATCGAACGCGGGCTCGATCCTCGCGACTTCACCATGATAGCGTTCGGTGGCAACGGGCCGCTGCATGCCTGCTCGCTCGCAGAAGAACTCGGCATCGGCCGCGTCGTCGTTCCGCTGCACCCCGGGTTGCTCTCGGCGCAAGGACTGCTCGTCGTAGACCTTTCGGCCGAACATGCGCATTCGGTGTTGCGCGCTACGGGCGATACAAGGGAGGAAGAAATCGCGCAAATCTTCGCCTCGCTCGAATCGCGCGGGCGAGAACTTCTGCGCGCGCAGGGCATTACCGACGGCGAGATGCGCGTCCTTCGAGTGCTCGACGTGCGCTATAGCGGCCAGAGTTTCGAGTTACAGATCGAGTACGCATCCTCGCTTCGGGAAGTGGAGCAACGCTTCCACAACCTGCATCGATCGCGTTACGGCTATGCCGTCGAGGACGAAATCGTGGAATTGGTCAACGCCCGTTCGACGGTGGTGGCGACGCAGCCGCATGGCGAACGAAGCGATCATCCATGTCATCCCGAGCGAGCCCACACGAACGTACGGGCGACGTCGAAGGACCGCCCTAACGAAACGCGTCGCCTCTGGATAGAGAGCAGTTTCGTGCGGGTTCCGGTTTTCCAACGTGATGATCTGCTACCAGGCGGCGAGATAACGGGTCCTGCAATTATCGAGGAGTACGATTGCACGACCTACGTCGCGCCTGAATGGCGCGCCCGCGTACTAGACGAGGGAACCTTGTCGTTGCGGCGATAGGATGATCGACGCAATCACGCTCGAAGTCGTTAAGAATGCGCTGCTCTATGCGAGCGAAGAGATGGGCATTACCGTGCGCAATAGCGCGTACTCGCCGAATATCAAGGAGCGTCTCGACCATTCGTGCGCGTTGTTCGACCGCGAGGGGCGGCTGATCGCGCAGGCGGAGCACATACCGGTGCATTTGGGTTCGCTGCCGTGGGGGCTGCGACAGATGCTCGGTCACGTCAGGCACGGCGGTGGCGGGATGCGCCCAGGTGAAATGTGGGTTGCCAACGATCCGTACATCACGGGTACGCACTTGAACGACGTCACCGTCATGCGCCCCGTATTTCATGAAGGAGATCTCGTGGGATTCGCCGCGAGCAAAGCGCATCACACCGACGTGGGCGGCGCCGCGCCGGGATCGATGTCTCCCGACGCCGCCGATCTCTTTGCCGAAGGACTCGTCGTCCCACCTCTTCGGCTGGTCGCGAACGATGCGCCGGTTCCCTCTGCTGTGGAACTGTTTTGCGCGAACTCGCGCACGCCGCAGACGCGTGCCGGCGATTTACGGGCGCAGATCGCGGGGAACTATACCGGCGAGCGGCGGCTCCTGGAACTGTACGAACGCTACGGTACGGCGACGGTGGAAGAAGCGCTGGCGCAGGCAAGCGACGATTCGGAATTGCGAATGCGTGCGGCGCTGCGCGCGCTTGGAAACGGAATCTTCCAGGCGGAAGACTTTCTCGAGGGACCGGCGCTTTTTCAGCCCGATCCTGTCGAGGGGTGCGCCTCAACGAATCTGCTCCGCATCTTCGTACGATTGGAACTGCGTGACGGAGAAGCGCACTTCGATTACACCGGAACGTGCGAACAGGTTTCCTATCCGTTGAATGCGGTGTTCGGCGTGACGCTCTCCGGCGTTCACTACGCGCTGCGTGCGGTCACCGATCCAACGATTCCGATGAACGAGGGTTGTTTTCGTCCGGTGCACGTGCACGTTCCGGAAGGGACGTTGCTCAATCCTCACCGGCCGGCGCCGGTTGCAGGCGGCAACGTGGAAACGAGCACGCGCAACGCCGGCGTCGTGCTCCGCGCGCTGGGACAGGCGGCACCGGGTCGCGTCCCCGCTCCGAGCGGCGGTACCATGAGCAACGTTCTTCTCGGCGGCGTGCGTTTGGACGGCCGCGCGTGGGTGTTCTACGAGACGAACGGCTGCGGAATGGGCGCGCGTCCGGCGAGCGACGGTCTCTCCGGAATCCAGTGCGATATGACCAATACGATGAATACCCCGATCGAGGCCGTAGAGCGTGAATTTCCGCTGCGGATTACCCGGTACGAGTTCGCGCGCGGCACCGGCGGGCAGGGCGAGCATCGCGGCGGCGACGGCCTCATCCGCGCGATCCAACTGCTTGACGGCGAGGCCCACGCGTCGCTGCTAGCCGACCGGCACCGGCTCGCACCTCCGGGAGCTCTTGGCGGCGAACCCGGGGCGTGCGGCCGGCATACGCTCGTTCGCGATGGGCGGGAAGCGCCGCTTCCCGCAAAGGCGAGCCTCACTTTGGAACCTGGCGACACCATCGTCGTCCAGACCCCCGGCGGCGGAGGTTACGGCACGCCATAAGGTACGGCTTTCCGACATACACGCGGCCACCGCGTCCCCGCTATGCTTGGGGCAGAGGAGTGGTTGCCATGAAACACGTCTTTGGCCGCGTTGCGGTCGCTCTCATTATAGTAACCGGTTCGAGCCTCGCAGCGTGCAAGAGCACGGGGAGCGCATTCAATCCATCCGGCGGAATAGGCGGCGTGCAGCAGATCTATTGGGACATGTTCTCGGCAACGCCGGGTCCAAGCGGGACACCGGAGCCGCAGGTCGAGTTTGCAAGGCTGCCGATCCATTCGGGTTCGGCTGTGACCGGTGTCAACGGAAGTGCCTCGAACATGCTCGACTCTGCGTCGAACATGCTGATCGACTCGAGCGGCAGGCTGTGGGTCCTCAGCTTCCCGCCCAGCTCGGTCGAGACGGCGGAGATTTTCAAGCTGCCGCTGCACCCGAACAGTACGCCCGTGGTGACGCTGACATTTACGGGAAGAGACTGCTTCTGCGGCGGCATCACCTTCGATAAGGCGGGCAACCTTTGGGGAGTCGAGTGGGACGGCGATCTCTTCGAGTATACCGGGCCGTTCACGACGAGTGGAGGTATCACCCCGGCCGTCGAGGATTTCAATGCCGTGCCGGCAGGCGGGGGCAACTATGACGCCGGCATCGCGGTCGATTCATCCGGAAACGTCTACGTTCCCGTCACGGGATCGAACACAGTGGCTGTCTTCACGAGCCCGATGACCTCGACGTCGACGCCTGCCTATTACCTCGACGGCGTGACGAAACCGAACGCTCTCATCTTCGATTCGCAAGGCAATCTTTACGTGGGGACTTCGAACGGCATCGCTCGATTCAACAGCAACAATCTTTCCAGCGGCGCGACGCCGAACGCGATCGACAACACGGGGATGTCCGCTGTGGATTCGGCACCCTACGAGGCGGAGTTCGCATTCGATAAGGCCGGCGATCTGTTCGACGCCGACTGCGGCAACACGGGCGCGATTATCGTCTATCCGTCTGTGATGACGTCTTTTAGCGCGACCGAAGCGCCGAGTGCGACGTTCACCGATACGTCGATGACCAACGCAAAGTGCACGTGGGGGATCGCCGTGCACTAAGCCGAAGTTACCCCGGCTCGGCGGACGGAGACGCCGCTATGACAAGGGTTTTTGCTCACTCGACCTGGCCGGGTGATGTCTACGAGGCCGTCGGCAGGTGGTTGATGAGTTCAAGCGCGCGAGCTTGGAGCGCTGTTGGCGTGGTCAGCCGCACGAAGGTCGCTCGCGTACCTGCGATGCGCATGGTGTTGCGTGCACGCAGGGAGAGTTCGCTTAGAAGGCTTGTGAATGAGTGGACGGTCTCGCCGGTCTCGGTGCGCTGCGCGCTGACCTTACGGAGGGATTTGGCTGAGCGCTGTGCTTTGCGGACCGGATCGCCGGCGACCGGCGGGTGCTCGTCTTTGAAGAGGAGTTCAGACCAGGCCTCGCGCAGGTGCCACTCCACGTAGTAGGCGAGCATGCAGAGCAAGACGTGGGCGCGCACGCGTTGCGCGCGATAGTGATGGATCGGGCGAATCTCCAGATCGACGCTCTTGAGCGTGCGGAACGCGCGCTCGACGCGGGAGAGTTGTTTATAGGAACGCACGACCTCGTTGCTCGCGCATTGCTGGGCGCTCAGGCTCGTGCGCAAGATGTAGATCCCGTCGAGCGCCGTTTCCGCCGCGATCTGCTCGGTCTTGGGTGAGAAGGTAAAGTGTGCGTCGTCGATCTGTACGTTGAAATGCTTCTTCATCTTGAACCGGTTGATCACGGCACCGACGGCCAGGCCGATCGCGGCTTTCCCCTGCAGCGTACCGGCCGCAACGCGCACAGCGATGGGCGCTAACTCCGCAGCGGTGGCAGACAAGAGTTCCTCACGCTTGCGTGTGCGTTCTTCGGCAATCAGTGGGTTGCGGCAGACCACCAGGCGTTCGCCCGGGTATTCCGGTGTCGTGATCTCGGCCAGAGACTGTTGCTCAAAGAGCGAGAGCGGCAAGGCTCCCTGCGCCGCCAAGCGCTTGACTTGCGGCGCTTTGAGCGCGGTGATCCAGCCAATCGCCGCATCACCGAGAGCCGTAAGATTGGCTCGGGTGACCATCCCGCGGTCGGCCACTACGACGATCTCCTTGAGCCCAAAGCGTTCGCGAAGTTTCGCGGCTTGATTCGGGATCGTCTGCGCGTCGACGGTGTTGCCTGGGAACACCTCGATCGCCACTGGGCGCCCCTCTCGGTCGCACATCAAGCCATAGACGATTTGCAGCGAGCCTCGGCGCTCGTCGCGTGAGTAGCCGCGCATCGCAAGCGGGCAGTGCCGCCCTTCGAAGTAGGAGGAGGAGAGATCGTACAGCGCGAGCGCGCCCTGCTGGAGATGGCGCCTAGCCAGGCGCTCTTCAATCGCGGCCTGACGCCCGACCAACCAATCCAACGCCTCGTAGAGGTCGTCGGCACTCGGCTGTTCGAGCGAGAGTTCTTCGGCGAGGGTCGATTGCATGAGCGCTCGCGTCGTGAAGAGCTTGGAGCCGGGGTCGAGGATGCGTTGGACAATCATCGCCACGACGAGATCGCGCTGCTTTGAGGGCGCGCGATCGAGTAATCGCGCGATGCCCAAGCGCCGAACCATCGCCAGCAGCGCTTCGACGTGACCATGCGGCAACGTACGTTCGCACGACAGCGCCTCGACATCGAAGAACTCCCGTCCGGCCAGCGCACCGCGGATCAGCTCGATGATCGGCTCGGGCAGGTGCGAGAGGTTGCCGAGCGTCTCCTTTTTGACCTTGCCGCCCTCGCGATAGGAGCGCCGCAGGAAGTGGGCGACGTATTCGCGGCCCTTGCCCTGGCGTCTGTTTGTGACCACGTGCATGGCGGAGTGCTCGCGCGCTTTCCCTCTCATGCACTAGATTATAGCATGCATATCGCCACGAATCAACACAGTTGATGACTACATCCGAGGGCCGAAAAAAGCGCAACCCCACGTTAACACGGGGATTGCGCCTCATCCGAGCCTCAGATCACCCGGAACTTCGG
>JAKAPO010000069.1 GCA_021807065.1 bacterium | reverse complement strand
AGATGAAAGCCATCCAGGCAGAATTGCCGATCGAGCTGCCCGCCGGCCGTCGTCTGTGGCCACAGATCGATGAAGTGAATGCCTGCTGCGGCTGCTGACTCGGCCATGAGCCGGTTGAAGAGCACCGCGCACTTGTAGCGCACATTCAAGGGAGCGTGATATCCAAACGCGCGGTATCGCCCGTCGTCGGGGTCGGGTGGCGGCAACGAGTGCACGAACAAGCGTGCGAATCCGTTCTCCTTGAGAAACCGAAGGCCAGCGAAGAGCGGGCGCAGGGAGCGGGCTGCGCGCTCGGCAACGAGCGTATGCGGCACAAGCTGCGCATCGGGTGACAGAGCCGCCGCGGGGCCGTTGACCTGGAACGGGAGCACAAAGTCGAATCCCTGCGACATTTCTTCGGCTATCACTCGGGCGTCGAGTTCTCCGCAGGTAAAGACCAGCACGGGATCGCGCCGCGGCCGCTCCTCGGCGCGTGCTACATGGCCCCAGTGCTCCTGCGCTGACGAATGGTAGGGCTCCCATCCACCGTTTTTCGCGACGATGAGGTTGTTGGCGCGGAGCGCGTCGAGGGCCGGCGCGGACGGGATTCCGGTGGCGTCTGAGAAACTTTCAGCGGTAAGACCCGGCTGATAGCACGCGTGCGTTATGTAAAGTCGTGAGCTGTCCGTCTCGCGAAAGAGCAGGTCGCGGAAGATTAGGACGTTGCTGTCGCCGATGAAGTAGATCGGCTGCGGTCGGCCCGTAAACTCGATCGCCGAAACACAACCGCGGTCAGCCTGCATCACTACACCCTCCCCACCGAGATACGGAGCGGCAGCTGCGGTGTCCTTTGGTTTTGCAGGCAGGCACTTTGCAGGGTGGTCCGCGCCCAGCGCAGGAAGCCCGTGTTAGGGTGATGGGCAGGGCTGAGGAACCTTCGGTGCCGTCCGACGCGCGGGCGCTTTACTTGGACCTCGCCAAGCGTTGCGTTGCCAACGTGATCTACCGAGACGACGGCGCAGTCCCGGGACGTGAAAACGAGCCGTTCTTGGAGGAACGCCGCGCCGACGGTCGCGACTGGCCGAAAACAGCGCACACCATGATCGGTTTGCGCAGGCTGGAGAACATCAAGTTCTGTCTAGAGAGTGTGCTCGCCGCCGGCATTCCGGGGGATGTGATGGAGACCGGCGCCTGGCGCGGAGGTGCCGCGATCTTCATGCGCGCTGTTCTCGCGGCATACGGCGTTAGAGACCGCGTCGTGTGGGTCGCCGATTCGTTCGAGGGCCTACCACCGCCCGATCCCGCGGCCTACCCCGCCGACGAGGGCGTCGACCTCAGCGGATTCGCCTACCTACGCGTTTCGCTGGACGAGGTTCGAGAAAACTTTCGCGCGTACGGTCTGCTCGACGGCCAGGTGCGTTTCGTGCAGGGTTGGTTTCGTGAGACACTTCCGAGATGCGGGATCGAACGTTTGGCGCTGCTGCGGCTCGACGGAGACCTGTACGAGTCGACGTGGCTAGCGCTCGAAAACCTTTACCCGAAGGTTTCATCAGGGGGCTATGTCATCGTTGACGACTACGGTGCAATCGAGGCCTGCCGCCGCGCCGTTGAGGACTTCCGCAAACTACACGCCATCACCGCGGCGATTGCCGCAATTGACTGGACAGGGATCTTTTGGCAGAAACCCTGAGGAGCGCGTCGCGGGAGGACTGGTTGCGCCGTAGACAAGCCTTCCATGATCGCGGGGAGAGTGCAAGTCGATCTCGAGGAGACCGCCGACGAGTCGGTAGGCGCCTAAGCCGAAATATGCACGGCATGGCTGCAGTGGCGGGAATCGACGTCTGCGCGCATACGTCGCTCGATGGAAGCACCGGTTTGTCGAGGGTGGGATGAGCGGGTTGGTGAGTCGTCACGCTGGGCAACCGCCGCACCTGTTGACCGCCGGTTTTGAGGCGAAGGTTCTGAATGCGACACGGCGAGCGCCGCCGGATGGATCTGCCGCCGCCAGCGTCGTCGAGAGATCGTCGAGTGGCAGTTCGTACAGGCGCCGCTCGACGATGGTGCGCAGCGCGTCGAGGGAGTAGTTGCCGAAGTGCGCGGCGCGGGCACAGGCGCGATCGAGCACGCTGCGATCGTGAGCGTCGATGAGCTTGAGCAGCGCGCGGTAGGCATCGCTGTGGACGTGCTCTCGCGATTGCAGCAGGCCGTGCAGAAAGGCCGCCGCCCCGGCACCGACGGCCCGCACGCGCTCGATGCGCTGCTGGTGGATCTCCTGCGTTGATCGCTGCTTGTGAGGCGGATAGTGCGAGCGATCGGTGATCGTTTGACCGCGGCCGTAGCAACGCTGGTGCTGCGCCACGAGCTGCAGATTGTGATAGATCTGGACCGACTCGGTATCGAGCCGCACGGTAAGCTTCTTGCCGACCAGTGTGTAGGGCGCCGAGTAGAAGTTGCGCTGCACCTGGACGTGGCAATCCGTGCGCAGGCGATGCTCGCGCCACTGCGCGATCGGATAGAGGTCGGGCAAGTCGTGCCGGCGCTCGGCGGCAATCAGATCGTTGGGGCGGCGACCGCTCAGCGAATGGGGACGATCGTTGCCGGTTCGCTGCCAGGCAGTCACCAGCGCTCGCAGGTGATCCAACGAGTTCGGATTGCGGCCTTTGAGGAAGGCTTTGAGGCTGGAAATGCCGCGCTCGACCTTGCCTTTGTCGGTGGGCGTACGCACGCGCACGGCGTTGGGCATCATGTCGTAGTGCGTGCAAAGCTTGGCGAACTCGTGCTGATAGGCACGCTCCTGAAAGTGCTTGTAGAAGACGCCCGAGCCGAGATTGTCGATCGAAAAGCGCCTGGGGATGGCGCCGCTCTCGCGGATGCCGTTCTGCACGCAGGTCAAGAACGTTGGCACCGCCTCGTCGAGCACGACTTCGGCGTAACGCCAATCCGAGTGCGGCCACCAAGCGACGTACGCCCACGTTCGCACGAGCCTGCCCTCGTGCATCACGCGCGTCAGCTCGCCGAAATCGGCCTGAACCTCGGCATTATGTTGAGCTCACCATAATCAGGATTATGTTGAGTACCGCGTTATGTTGAGTTCGGCGTAGGAACCCCGTTTTCTCTGCCCCGGGCTCCCTTAAAGCAGCGCATCAACTTTCCATAATTCCCCTCCTCGTCCGTGGCGTGTTCTCGCCATCAGGAGGAGAAAATCGATGCTTAGCAAGTTCATCCCCGCCGATCGCGCGGCGGCCTATAACCTTAGCCCGCACAAGAATCGAATCGACCTGATTGGCCACCGACTGGTCGAGCTGCGCTATCTGCCCGTCGTCTTAGCGCAGCACGTGCGCGAGTGGCTCCGGTTTACTGCCTACTTGAAGAAGCGCGGCCTGATAATGCCGCTCCACAGTCGCGATGCCCACGCACAAGCCTACATAGCCGCACGAGTTCGCAGGCTGCAAAGCGCGAGCCGGGGCCGGTTCGTCCGTGCATCAATACGCATCTTTGTCGAAGCCGACGAAGAGGGCCGCTTTCGTCGAGGTGCTGGACGAGTTCCGGGGCGAGCTCCTTCGTGGCTGGCGACCATCCTCGATCAGTACGTTAGTTTCGTGAAAACCCACCGTGGACTGGCTGATCGGACAATCGCGGGACGTTGGCGGAAACTCATCCGTTTTGGGAAGTTCTTGGACCAGGCTGGCGTAACGAGCCTCAAGACGATTCTGCCGCTTCACGCTCAGCAGTTTCTCGTCGAGCTTCGCGCGTATGCGATTGGTTATCGGCTGACGTATGCCTCGACGTTGCGAAGCTTCTTTGGCTGGGCGTATGCCGTAGGAGCTATGTCTGTGGACCTTCGGCCCGCTGTGGTATCTCCTCGATGCTTCAAGCAGGGCGGCGTCCGGGATGTGCTCAGCGAGAATGAAGTCGCGCGGATTCTTTCCGCTGTCGATCGGTCAACGGTCATCGGACGGCGCGATTATGCCGTGCTGATCCTGGCCGCGCGTTATGGGCTTCGCCCATGCGATATCCGGCAGCTGCAATTGGAGGCGATCAACTGGCGCGACGGGGTTCTCTCGTTCAAGCAAGCCAAAACCGACCGGCTACTGACGCTGCCTCTGCTGCCCGACGTCGCTGCGGCGCTGATCGCTTACCTGCGTGAAGGGCGCCCGGTTACGACCTCCCGTCATGTGTTCGTTCGACATCGCGCACCCTTCGAGCCGTTTGTCGCGGCCAATAACCTATCGTCGATCATAAGGCCCGCTCTTGAGCGCGTCGGCCTTGGCCAGCGGTCGGGGAGACGCGGGTTGTACGTGTTTCGGCATACTCTCGCAAGTCGGATGCTCGCGGCGAGGTGCCAGATTAAGATCATTGCCGATGTGCTCGGCCATAGGTCGACCGAAACGACCATGGAGTATGCCTCAATCGATCTGGCGGCTCTGCGGTGCGTGGCGATCTCGGAGGAGGAGGTGCGGTCGTGAACGGTCGACGATCGCTGCCGCAACCCACGTTTTACTCGCCACTCGCATCTGAGCTCAAGCGGTTTCTCGAAGGCAAGCGCGCAGCCGGTTATCAGTACCGCGAGGAGGGCCGCCAGCTCGGAGCGCTCGACCAATTTCTTGCACGTACTCTTGCGGCCGATGATCCGGTGATTACGTTGGCTGTCGTCCGGGCGTTCGTCGCTCGCCGCAGCACCGAATCAGAGACCACCCGTGGGCATCGGCTAACGCTGATCCGTGAAGTCTGTCGCTTCCTGGCGCTGGAGCAGCCGCGAACGGTCATCCCGGGACCCCGCTTTCTTGGGATCCACCGGTGCACGTTCGTGCCCCGTGTCTTGACGCGTGCCGAGGGTCGCCGTTTCGTTGAAGCGTGCGACCGTCTCACCAGTCATCACGGCTCACCCTTGCGCGGAACTGTTCTTGGCACGATGCTCGTTGTTCTCTTCCTGGCGGGGCTGCGCACGGGCGAAGCGCGTCGACTAACAGACGCGGATGTCGACCTGGAGGCCGCTATCCTTCGCGTGCGTGATACGAAGTTCGGGAAATCCCGCGTGGTACCGATTGCGCCAGATGTCGCCGCTCGTTTGCGAAACTGCCGGCGCAAAGTCGTTAAGCACTTCGGCGGCCATGATCCAGATGCGCCATTTTTCCCAGCGCCTTCCGATCAGTTGTATTCGGAAGCGGCGCTCCGTGAAGCTTTCCGCCAGGTGCTCGTCGGCGCGGGCATTCCGCTCCGAAGCGCAGGTCGATCATTACGCCCGCATGATCTTCGGCACTCCTTCGCGGTCCTTCGCCTAACCCTGTGGTACCGACAACATGAAAATCCCGGCGCACTCCTGCCCGCATTGGCAACCTACATGGGGCACGTCGGCGTGGCCAGCACGCAGCGTTACCTTCAATTCACCGAGGACGTTCTGGCTGAGATCACCCGACGGCACTGCGCTCGTTTCGGCCATCTTATCCGCGAGGGAGTTGGCAACCATGCATGACCTCGCACCATTCGTCACCACCTACTTCGTTCGGCATCTGCCAGACGAACGCAACGTCAGTCCAAACACCACAGCCGCCTACCGCGACACCTTTAAGCTACTCCTCCGGTTCGTTTCCAAAGCAGCTCGAAGCCCTGCCGAAACGCTACACGTCGAAGATCTAACGCCCGAACGCCTACTGCAGTTTCTCGCGACACTCGAAACGACGCGCCATAATACCATAAGAACACGAAACGCGCGCCTCGCAGCGATCCACAGCTTCTTTCGCTACGTGCTCGACACCGATCCCGCACTTGCCGGGCTTTGTCAACGCATCCTCGCGATTCCGCTCAAGAAGTCCCCGCACCCGGTACTCACGTACCTGAGCGACACGGAGCTCGCGCACCTGCTGGCACAGATCGATCGCTCCACGATCACTGGTGAACGCGACTATCTTCTTATCGCTCTCCTATACGATACCGGTGCGCGAATTCAGGAACTCATCGACTTGGCGCCGCGCGACTTCCGATTCGCAGCACCGCCGTTTGTGCGCCTCCGGGGAAAGGGGCGACGTGAGCGCCTGTGCCCGCTCCTGAGGCAAACTGCGCGATTGGTTCGCAGCTTCCTTTCGAGTGCCAGGCGTCACGTCGACGACGCAGCGCCGCTCCTCCAAAACCATCGCGGTCAGCGCTTCACGCGCCACGGCGCAAGATACTTGCTCCAAAAGTACGTGACACGAGCTCGAGCCTCATTGCCGCAACTCAATCGCCTGCACATTACACCCCACACCCTGCGGCACACCAAGGCGATGCACTTGCTCCAGTCCGGCGTTCCGCTCGTCACGATCAAGGACATCCTAGGCCATGCGGACGTAAAGTCGACCGAGGTTTACGTCCAAGTCGATCTGGAGATGAAGCGAGACGCCCTGAATCGCGCTGGATCGCCGACTCGCCCCTTACCGAAGCGCCGGCCTCCGAAGGGACTTCTTGCTTGGCTCGAAGCGTTGTAATTATGTAGAGTACGTAGTTGCCGAAAAGCTGAGGAGCCGGCTCGTAATCCCGGCTCCAAGGCCCGACTCAACATAACGCGGTACTCAACATAATCCTCACCTGGCGGATGATCGAGCCGTTCGTAGACTTTGGGTTCGCGTACGCGCAGCCGCGCGATGCGCGACGAGTTTCTTGACCAGCTCGTAGCAGGCATCGAACTCTGGATCGGCACGCAGCTCCTGGTAGATGCTCCAGGCGGTCCAACCTTCGGCGACGCACTGCTTGATGCGCTCGCGGTAGCGATCGAGCTTGGAGCTGGGGGAAGTCCGCTGGGGTTCGGTAGCGCCGGCGAGGATCTTGCGCAGATTCTGCCGGACGGTCTTGGGGTCGATCTTCAGGCGGCGAGCGATCTCGCACCGCGACATCCCTAGCCCGTGGTAGTGGGCAATGGAATCGAAGAGGGCCACGGAAATCACCTTGTACTCTCCCGAGCCGCCGGCATTGACGGCTCGGGTAGAACCCTTTCTCTCTCGAAAGGGTGGGGGCGTTTTCTTTACCGCAGCCCGGGGGCGCTTAGATTACCGCTAGCAGATGCATCCTCACGTCCACCTGCACTTCACCCCTACGTATTCGTCCTGGCTCAACCAAGTGGAGCTCTGGTTCTCCAAGATCGAACGCGATCTCATCGCCCGCGGCGTCTTCACATCGGTAACAGACCTGGCAAGAAAAATGAGGTCGAAGCCGATGAAACCTACGTCGGCGGTCGCAAGCGTTCGAACTGGGTTTCGCCCGCCGGTTTCCGCAAGATGAAGCACGGCCCGTTCGAAGGCAAAGCGACGGTGTTCGGGCTGGCGCAGCGCGCCAAGAGCAACACGCGCCGCAGCCGCGTTCGTGCGATGGTCGTGGCCGACCATTCGGCCAAGGCGCTTATGCCCAAACTCTTCGCGAACGTGCTGCCCGGTTCGGTTCTCTATACCGATGCGCTGCGCTCGTACCACGCTGCTGATCGCGCTTACGTCCACGAGTTCGTCGACCATTCGATCAAGTACGTCGAAGGCCGCGTTCACACGAACACCATCGAAAACTTCTGGTCGTGCCTCAAGCGAACGCTGCACGGTACCTACATTGCCCCTCGCGCGTTCCACCTTGACGCCTACCTTGACGAGCAAGTGTTTCGCTTTAACGCCCGCGAGGACAACGACGCCGGTCGCTTCGTTTCGGTTCTCAAGAACACGGACGGACGGCGCGTGACGTACAAGCAACTTACGGCCTCGCATCCGCGCTGGAGACTGCGCCCCGGTCGCGCCGCCAAGTCTCCTACTCATCGGCAGTAGGGCGCTCCGTGGGCTCGGCAATGTCCTCGACGATCTCTTCGACCTCTTCTTCGGCTTTCTTTAGATCATCTTTGAGATCATCTTTGGAAACGGCGAAGATGCGCCTCGAAAACTCTTCGAAGCGTTTCATTGCGGCTTTGCCGCTGGGGCGCTTGCGCCTTGGCATCAGTACGGCATGTTCTCCTTGCAAGGCATTCTCATCGGCGCTGGGTGTTGGAGCCCCGTGAAGAACTCCGTCTGCCCTGTTCTAGCCAGAAGTTCCGATATGGCAACCGATATTCGTATATTCTGGCCAGAAGTGCCCTCCGCACTCAAGTTCAGAACGGTCCCGGGGTCTACCAGTACTGCTTTTTGCAATCCAGGGAAGGTGAACCATAGGACACCCTGGGTGACCGCCTTTAGTCCGGCTGCGCCCTTCGTATACAGCGCGTCCTGCGGAACGAATCGGCGAATCGTGCTCGGAGGGAAGCAAAAGTCCAAGGTCTTGTAGATCGTGTTGGGCTCTCCGATATACCGCGCACCGTTCGGGGCGATTGCAGTCAGCCTCCACGAACCAGGGTCAATGTTTGCCTGCGCTCCGTGGTTTATCAGGGTAACCACGAGAGCGGCATCCGAACCGTTTGGCTCTCTGCCAAGAATTGCGGAGTCAATCCGAGCGCCAATTGAGGGCGCCGCTTGCGATAAGCCCCGGGGGGCCACCTTCGGCCCAAGGGCGATGATGCCAATTGCGCCCAATGCGTATAACGCAAGGATTCCCACGACCCCCCGTCGCCACGTTTTCTGATTGGTCGTCGTTGGCTCCGGCAAGAGGCCCGTCAAAGCAAGGATACTAAAAACAAGCAATGCAACCGCCACAAATATCAGATACCAGTACCAAGCAGCCTCAACAGCAGAATTGAGGGTGAAGGCCAAAATGATAAGCGAGACAATCATTAAGCCACCAAGCCCTCCGACCAACTCTGCGATTCGCGTGAAATTACCGCTAGGGAAGAGTTGCACGACGATCTTGTGGGCATCCGCAATGTGTTGGCCCCGCTTCGCGCTCTTCCACGGTGTCCATCGGAGTCGCATCGCTGCCTACTGCGCCATTCCTCGCCTTCGTCCCGCAGGCGACTTCTCGCCAGCCGATCTATGGCCATCGGCTGCCTTACCCTAGCCCGACCCCCAGACGACCACTGTCCGGGACCCCATTAATTAGAATTTCTTGGTGAATGAGGTATATCGACTTGCTACCGCTCTAGACGCGGCGGATCGAGCGAGACTCAAGAGCTGGATCCGTTCGAAGGCGACCCCGCAATGCATTGCGTTACGGGCGCAGATCGTGCTCATGGCGGCTGACGGCGTGTCCAACAACCGCATCGCCAACGAACTAGGCGTTAGCCGGCCAACGATCATCGATTGGCGCCGGCGCCTTGCCGAGGGCGGAGTCGACTCGCTCGGGGAGATTCGCAAGGGTGGTACACCCGGCCGCATCCACGACATCGTCATCAGGAGTTCTTGCGCTTCCTCAAGCGCCTCGATGACGCATATCCGCGCAGACTCAAGCTGCACTTGATCCTGGACAACTACGGAACGCACAACCATCCGCGAGTCGGGCAATGGCTCGCCGCCCATCCGCGCTTCGTCCTGCATTTCACGCCGACAGGTTCCTCCTGGCTCAACCTCGTGGAGCGGCGGTTCCGCGAGCTGACCGACAAGCAGATCCGACGGGGCGCATTCGGTAGCGTACGCGACCTCGTGCACGCCATCCGCGAATTCATCGCTGCCTACAATCGTGACCCGAAGCCCTTCATCTGGACTGCCACGGCGCAGTCGA
>JAKAPO010000068.1:1375-9641 GCA_021807065.1 bacterium | reverse complement strand
ATCGCTTCAAGCAATGGAGGCGCGTCGCGACGCGGTACGAAAAGCTGGCCGCGAACTACGCCGCCGTGATCCTTATCGCAGCAAGCATGCACTTCGTCAATCTACTACTTTGAAAACACGCCCTAGGTACCCTTCTCGGCGCCGATGTAGCGGATCCACTTTACGAAGAGGGCAGGGTAAGTGGAGAGATCGTTTGGGTTTCCATAGACGACGTAGAACTCGTTACGCGCGGCGAGAAAGTGGAAGGCCAGCGAGACGTTTCCAGCATTCACCATGCAGCCCGGGTAGTATGGATTCGCAAAGCACACACTCGGCGAGGAAAATCCGAGCGCCTGAAAAGCGTTCGGCAGATTCGGGCCGACGATGCGACGCACGCCGAGATCGAACTCCGCGTAGCGGTTGAGCTGCCAATCCAAACTGGCACGCTCCAGCCATTGCGTCGCTGCATGTTCGCCCGGATAGACCGTATCGTAACGGTCTTCATCCGTTTCCAAGGCCAGCGTCAGGTGATGCCGCAGCGGCACCGTCGTCAGATAGGTCCACGCATCGAGCTTGCCATGATAGTATGGACCCGCTGAATACGAGACATACGATGGTGTACTCGTTGTCGAGTTGCTCCCGTTGATGTTCGCGTAGCCCATGCGATAGCCGATCGCAAAGCCGTTTGCGTCGAACGGCAAGAACTCGCCTCCGGATGTCAGCACACCCTGGCTGTTTGCGTAAAGATGGACGGTAAGGAGATTGCGAAAGTCGACATTCACCTGCATGGCCGACGCTACTTGAGCGAGAAGTCTCTCGTCATTATCGTACTTCGTGTAGAACGCGAGAGCGTAGATGTCGTGAAGGATCGATTGCGCTGAAAAATTGAATATCTTCTTCCCGAAAGCCTCGTACCCGGCAATGTTCGTCTGTTGAACGTATCCGTCGACCGGGTTGAACTGCGTACCGATCCGTTGATAGTTGACGCCGAAGATCTGCGTCGGCGCGATGTAGAGCGGGCCGCCCTCGAAGTAATTCGCCTCCTGGGGGTCGGTGACCAACGTTCCGCGGTCGATTCCGACGTTGAAATAGGCCCCAAAGTGAGATCGTAGATCCGCGTAACCGGTATCGAGCGTAGTGACGTCGTCGATGAACGATGGGGTATCGACGCCTACACGTTGCAGCTCCACCCCGATCGCGTGCTGCTCGTTCTCATTTGAATAGTTCACGACTTGCGCGTCGTCGACGCGCCTGTCGCCGATCGTATCGAACGCCGCATACGTGAGCGGGCCCTGCGTTCCCTCGATCGCGTATCCTTGCCTGAACGTAGGAATTCCCGGCGTATAGAGAGGGTTCGGGCAATCGCTGCAGCTGAACCAGCCATCGAAAAACGACGCCGCCTGCGTGAAGAACGGCCGAACTTCGCTATACTGCCGCGGAAAGGCAGTCGGCGCGATCGTCTGCTGATCGATCTCCACGTTCGAATAATCCGGATGCAGCGACGTAAGGAAAGAGGCCGTCGGTGAGACGGGAATGGACGCATCGAGACCTATCCGTGAGGTGCTGCCGCCGATCGATCTTGGCGCGCGCTCCGCGAGAAGATAGGGTTGGATGCGCGCCGGCGGCCGTGACGGCGACCGCGAACCCGTGCCGATGCCGCGTAACGTCCCGAAGAACGTGGGATCGGTTACTTGCGACGCCTGCGGCGAAAAAGTCCAAACGGCGAGGCCGTTTGTCGCGACGACGTAGCGGCTGAACTGCGCAGACCACGAGCTCGAACCACCGTTGCGGATGACATTTAACGGAATGCGCATGGTGACGCTGTATCCGGTTGGCGTCTTCACGCCGACTGCCGTCCACTGCGGCGAGTACGCCGAATTCTCGGTTGAAGTCTGATACCGCGCTCCTCGCGGGTTGGCAAAGAAAACGTAGGAGAAACCGTGCGTGCCTTGCGGGCTCAGTGCGACCGCCACGTAGTCGTCACCCTCGACGCTCGATCCGTTCGTCTCCTGAACTTCCGTCAGCGATTCGCGCTGCGTCGCCACGAAAGCGACGTCGAGGTAGCCGTTTTCCTGGCCGACGTAGACCGCGGTGCGTTCGGCGGCAGGGCGCTTGTACGTGAAATCCATTTCGAGGGAGATCTTTGCGGCGTGGCTCCACGACGCGTCGACGACGCCGTCCATCGACGGTTCGGCCGTGAGTACCGGAACGTCGATCGCCGTTCCCGGCTCGGCCGCCATGACCGGCGCGAGGCAGAACCCCAGCCCTGCCGAGACGAGAACGACTGCGGTAAGAACGCGAAGGCCGCTTGCCCGAGCGTGCATAACAAGTCGTGGTACGAGCCGCCCGCGCGAATGTTTCGTTGGCGACCGCAGCCCTGCATCGATAGTTTCAGTCGAAGATGGCCTCGACGAAGGCTCGCGGTTCGAACGGTTGGAGATCGTCGATGCCTTCGCCGATACCCACAAATTTTATGGGGATCTCTAACTCCTCGACGATCCCTACGAGGATCCCCCCTTTTGACGTCGAGTCAAGTTTCGTGACGACGACGCCGGTCAGCGGCGTTGCCGCGTGAAAGAGCCGCGCCTGCGAGAGCGCGTTCTGACCGGTCGTGCCATCGAGCACGAGCAAGGTTTCTGCGGGCGGAGCACCGGACTCGCGTTCGACGACGCGCCGTAGCTTCTTCAGCTCTTCCATGAGATTCGACTTCGTTTGCAACCTTCCAGCAGTATCGATAAGAATGACGTCCACGTCGCGGGCGTTGCCAGCGCGGATTCCGTCGAACGCGACGGCGGCGGGATCTGCCCCCTCCGAACCGCGGACGATCTCGCTGCCGCTGCGCTGTGCCCATACCGCGAGCTGCTCCGCGGCCGCCGCACGAAAGGTATCGGCCGCGACGAGCAACACGCGTTTACGCTGATCGCGCAGCCGGTTTGCAAGCTTTCCGATCGTCGTCGTCTTGCCGCTGCCGTTGACCCCGACGATCAACATTACCGACGGCTTGCGACCGGCGTCCAAACCGGTACCCTCGAGCGTGAGAAAACGCTCGACGTCTCGGCGGAAGCGCGCGACGGCCTGGTCACCGCTATTCCATAGCTCCTGCTGCGCTACCGTCTGCAAACCGCGAACGATCTTCTCGGTTGTCGGAACGCCGAAATCGGCGGCAATCAGCAGGTCTCCGAAATCTTCCCAAAACTCGTAGTCGAGCGGACGCCCCTCGCGGCCGAGCAGCCGAATCGCGGAAAAACCGTCCCGTGCCTTTGCGAAGACACTTTTGAGGCGATCGAACCATCCCATCGGCGATCCCCCTACGCCATGCTGCGATGCGCTTCCCTCGCCAGGCTCCGGAAGACAAGGCGGCGAGAATAACATTCATGCGAACCGCACTGATCGTACTCACCCTTTTCGCGATGCTCGCCGCACCGGTTTCGGCACAGCAGGATGCAGCGCTCGATGCGCAGCTCCAAGCGCTTATCGCGTCCTATCAGGGGAACGTCGCCGTATACGCCGTCGATCTGCGAACCGGAAGAACCGCGGCGATCGACGCGGATACGCCCGTACCGACCGCGTCGGTGATCAAACTCGCCATCCTCTTCGAAGCGCTCGAACAGATTCGGGAGGGCAAGGTGCGTTTCCGCGACCGCCTGACGATGGTGAAGAGCGATCAAGTGCAGGGATCGGGCGTTTTGCAGTTTTTCGACACGCCGATGTCGTTGACGCTCAAAGATGCGCTCACGATGATGATTACTCAGAGCGACAATACGGCGACGAATCTCGTCATCGACCACCTCGGCCTGGCGAATATCGATCGCCGCATCCGGTGGTTGGGATTGCACGATACATGGCTATACAAGAAAGTCTTCGAGCCGCCGAGCGAACCCGTGCCAGCCGATCAGCCACGTTTCGGCCTTGGCAAGACAACGGCGCGCGAGATGGCCTCGATCATGCAACGCTTCGCGACCTGCGATCTGAATCCACCTGGCCGGCCTGCGACACCGACGCAGCAAGAACGCAAACTCTGCGACGCGGCACTCTTCATGCTACGTAATCAGTCGGATCAGGAGAGCATCCCTCGTTACCTTAGCACGTTACGGGTTGCAAACAAGACCGGCGCGCTCGACGCGGTTCGCAACGACGTGGGCATCGTCTACGCCGCCAACGGACCGATCGTCATCTCCCTATTCACGAACGACAACCACGATACGAGCTGGACGGTCGACAACGCCGCGTACCTCTTGATGGCGCGTCTCGCCTGGACGATCGTGCATGCGTGGAACTGATTAGGCGCTGTCTTTGCGTACGTACTTGCGTTTGAGATTTGGATCGTTTTCGCGATAGCCGAGTTCTGCACGCAGCTGCTGCAGACGCCGGCGAAGATGGATGACTGCCTGCGCGTGGATCTGAGAGACGCGCGACTCAGAGACACCGAGCACGCCCTTGATGTCCTTCAGCGTCTTCCCCTCGAAGTAGTAGAGGCGGATGACGCTGGACTCTTGGGGAGCCAGACTTTTCACAGCCTCTTCTAGTTCGGCGTAGACCTCGCGCTGCGCGATCTCCTCGGTAACGTCGGCTGCATCGCTGAGGGTATCCGCCAATGCGATGTCGTTGCCCTTATCGCCGGGCAGGCGTTCCTCGAGCGAGAGCACGGTCGTCCCCCGGACGCGCTGCTCGAGGCGCGCGTATTCCTGCGACGTCAGCCCCATGTGCGCCGCTACTTCCTCCTCCGTCGGCATGCGTCCAAGTCTGGATTCTAAATCGTGTTGGGCCCGGTCCAACTCGCGTGCGTGTTGCCGGACGGCGCGCGGTACCCAGTCCAGCGCACGCAGAGCATCGAGAATTGCTCCATTGATGCGCGTGATGGCATATGTCTCGAATTTGACGCCCCGCGAGTCGTCATACTTCTCGATCGCGTCGAGCAAACCCAGCACGCCATCGTTGACGAGGTCGTTCAGCTCGACATTCGGAGGGAGAGCAGCAGAAAGGCGTCCCGCCACATACTTGACGAGATGCAAATACTTGTGAACGATCTCTTCGCGAGATAGCTCAACGCCGCCGATCATATACCTTGGGCGCAAGCTCACGCTACGCTACTTTACGCGAGCGGAACCCAGGAGCCTGTCGGACTTAGGCACATCTCGGTCTTCCGGCAATGCCCCAAGTCCGACAAACGCCTAGTTCCCTGTGTGTAGCAATCCACAAAGTATCCCCGGTATTTCCACCGGAGGCGCGACCCGGTCCACCAACCCCGCAAGCGCGGCAGCGCGCGGCATTCCATACACGACGCAACTCGCCTCGTCTTGGCCGACGACATAGCCGCCACGTTCCCTTATATGGCGTAACCCGTTGACTCCGTCGCGTCCCATACCGGTCAAGATCACCCCGACGCTGCCGCCGTAAGCAGCCGCGACGGCGCTACCGAGGGCGTCGACGCTCGGTACGTGCAGCGAATCGTCATCGTGGACGAGATGCATCGCCACTTCGTTGCCGCAGCGGCGCAGTTCAAGCTGGCTGCCCGCGGGTGCGATCGTGACGCTCGCCGGCTCGAGGATCATGCCTTCACTGCCTTCGCGCACCGGAATCCTTGCCGCAGCATCGAGTCGCTGCGCGAGCGGACCCGTAAAGCCGGGGGGCATATGCTGGACGACGAGCACCGGTACCGGAAAGCGCTCCGGTAGCGCGGGAATGATCTGCGTCAGCGCGACGGGGCCGCCCGTCGACGCGCCAATTGCCACGCATGCGTAGGCGGGTTGAGCCTGATACCGGCGCTGCCGGGATGCGCTCCCCTCAACGGCGCTCCGGATGACAACTGACGGGACGTTGCCGACGTGTATGCCGGCGCAGCCGCGCACCTTCTCGACGAGATCCCGTGCAACGTCCCCAATTCGCGTGTACGCGGCATCGGGTTTGGCGATGAAATCAACCGCTCCCAGCTCGAGCGCGCGGAACGTGATCTCCGCGCCCTCACGCGTGTGCGCGCTCACCATGATGATCGGCACGCGACTCTGTGCGACGATGCGGCGCACCGCCTCTAATCCATCGACTTCCGGCATCTCGACGTCCATGGTCACGACGTCGGGATGCAATGCGATCGTCTTGGTTACAGCCTCTTCACCGTTACACGCGGTGCCGATGACTGCAATGTCGTCTTCGGACTCGAGCATCTTGACGATTGCCCGGCGCATGAATGCGGAGTCATCGGCGACGAGAACGCCGATCATCGCGCTGCGAGGAAGAAACGCGCGAGCTGCGTGTAGAGAAAGATTCGCTCGCGTACCGTGCGGCGCCGCGCTTCGCCGTGGAGGATCTCGGGAAGATGCGGGGTGCTCGCCAGCTGTTTGAAGAGGATGCCGAAGCGATCCGGACGGCGCTCCAGGAAATGCATGAGCTTGAGACGGTGGCGCAGGCGCCGCACGAACCGCGAACCCACGGCGCGTGCGTACCGTTGCGCCGCACGATAAGGATCGTTCCGATGTTGTGCAAGCGATTCGGCGGCAAGCCGGCCGCTCATCGCCGCTTCGTAGATTCCCTCGCCGTTGGTCGCATCGACCAGACCTGCAGCCGTGCCGCCCAGCATGACACCGTCCGAGGTGAGAATCGGTCGCGGTGCTCCCATGTACAGCAGGTGGCCTTCGACCTTCACGCGGCTGGGTGCGGTCTGCGGGTAGAGCCGTTCGCGAATTCGCTGCGTGAGCGCGTCGAGCTCGGCTCGTAGCTTGCCGCCCTCCATCTTGCCGATCACGCCCAAGCCGATCGCCAAATGGTCGCGCTTCGGAAACATCCAGCCAACGATTTGGCGCCCGTCGCTGCCTACGTAGTAGTGGAGCTCGAGGGTACGATACGCAATCGTGGCAGCCGGCCTGTCCAGATAGACACGGTATTGGAGCGTCGTCATCAAACCGTCACGCCATCGATCGAACGCGAAGCGCGTGCCGTCGAGTATTGCGGTGGCGCCTTGCGCCAGGAAAACGCTGCGCGCCGTAATTTTACGTCGCGCTCCGCTGCGAAGGTCGGCGTACTCAACGACCGTCCCTTTTTCGCCCCGGCTCAGACCGCGAAAGAGCGCTTGGGTTCTGATCTGCGCACCCTCCTCGGACGCGAGCCTCGCAATGGTTCCGTCGAGTTCTTCGCGCGTCGACGTGTGGCCGGGGCCGAAGATTACTTCGTGTTCGTCGCCCCGCGCATCGAAGAGCGCCAGTCTGGGCGTGTCGAAATGAACGATCCCGCGCGGAAGATCGAACTCGTCGCAGAACCCGGGACGAAGGCCGGCCGCGCAAACCCGTTTTTCGCCGACAACGGCGTCTTTCTCCAAGACGACAGCCCGCACGCCCGCGCGCGAAGCTTCGCGCGCGGCCGTCGCGCCCGCCGGCCCGCAGCCGACGATGACCAATTCTGCCGATTCCATCGCTTTTCGGCGCGTTCTTCGGCGAAAGGACTCGTACTCCGGCCCATCGTAGGCACGGCCGGGTGACTCCTGAACAATCAATCATTGCCGGGCTGCTAGGCGGTGTTCTAGCGCTGGTCTACGGCATCGCGCTTATTTTTTGGGTGCTGTCTCGCCCCACCGGAAACGAGCGGATGCGCCAGATAGCCGCGGCGATCCAGGAGGGCGCGATGGCGTTCCTCTCGCGCCAGTACCGTACGGTCGCCGTGGTCGCGGTCGTGCTCGCAATCATCATCGCATTCGTGCCGACGCTCGGATGGCAAGCCGCCGTTGGGTTTCTCATCGGCGCGATTCTCTCCGGCGCGGCGGGTTTCACCGGCATGCTCATCTCGGTGCGAGCCAACGTGCGTACTGCAGAAGCCGCTCGCAGCGGGCTCAAGCAGGCACTCAGCGTCGCCTTTCGAGGCGGCGCCGTCACCGGAATGCTGGTCGTCGGTCTCGGCCTCGTCGCGGTTTCCGGCTACTACGCGATTCTGCTCTCGATCAATCACGGTGACACGTCGCGATCTCTCGCGGCAATGGTCGGCCTCGCGTTCGGGTGCTCGCTGATCTCCGTCTTCGCGCGACTCGGCGGAGGAATCTATACGAAGGCTGCGGACGTCGGCGCCGATCTGGTCGGAAAAGTGGAGGCGGGAATCCCGGAGGACGATCCGCGCAATCCCGCGGTCATCGCCGACAACGTTGGCGACAACGTCGGCGACTGCGCCGGCATGGCGGCCGACCTTTTCGAGACCTACTGCGTGACCACGGTGGCGGCAATGTTGCTCGGCCACCTCGTCTTCGGATCCGCTTTGCCTGCTGCGACGACGTTCCCGTTGCTGATCGGCGCCGTCTCCATCGTTGCGT
>JAKAPO010000068.1:0-1365 GCA_021807065.1 bacterium | reverse complement strand
GGCGGCCGACCTCTACGAGACCTACGCCGTCACATCCGTGGCGGCCATGCTGCTCGGCTACCTGCTCTTCAAGAGCCAGCCCCAGGCGGTCTTCCTGCCCCTGATGATCGGCGCCGTCTCCATCGTTGCGTCGATCATCGGCTCGCTCTTCGTAGGAGCCGGGAAGGTCGAGCGTTCGCACATCATGCGAGCGCTCTACGGCGGCATGACGATCGCCGGACTTTTGGCGCTGGTCGGCTTCTTCTTCCTCACGCGCGCGATCTTCAGCGGCAGCACGCTTGAGACGCCGTACGCAATCTTCATCTGTGCGCTCGTCGGTGTCCTCGTCACCGGCGCTATTACCTTCGTAACCGAATACTTCACCGGGACGCAGTTCAAGCCGGTCCAGCTCATCGCGAAGGCGTCGACGACGGGGCATGCGACGAACATCATCTCCGGCTTGGCCGTATCGATGCAAGGAACGGCGATTCCCGCGCTCATCATCGTCGTCGGCATTCTGGTGAGTTACACATTTGCACAAGTGTACGGCGTCGGCATCGCGGTCATGGCGATGCTCTCGCTCACCGGCATCGTCGTGGCGATCGATTCCTTCGGACCGATCACCGACAATGCCGGCGGTATCGCGGAGATGGCAGAGTTGCCGCAGGAGGTGCGCAACCGCACCGATCCACTCGACGCGGTCGGCAACACGACCAAGGCGGTGACGAAAGGCTACGCCATCGGCTCGGCGGCGCTCGCCGCCATTGTGCTCTTCGCTTCTTTCATTCAAGAGCTCGTCCAGCACATGTGTCAGGGGCTCGGCAAGGCGGCATGCGCGCATACGTCCAGCGTCATCGCAAATCTCTTTGCGATCGGCAATCCATTCGTCCTCGCCGGACTGTTCATCGGAGCCTTGCTCCCGTATCTCTTCGCGTCCCTTGCGATGCTTGCCGTCGGCCGTGCGGGCGGAAAGGTCGTCGAAGAAGTGCGTCGCCAGTTCCGAGAGATCCCCGACATCATGAAAGAAACGGCGAAGCCGGACTACGGCACGACGGTTGACATCGTGACGCGCGCAGCCTTGCGCGAGATGATCCTGCCCGCCCTGATTCCCGTCGGCGTGCCGGTCGTCGTCGTCTTGCTCGCCGTCTTTGGAGCGCTCCCAGGAAACTCCGGAGCGCAAATGATGGGCGGAATCCTCGTCGGCGCAATTGTCACTGGCTTGTTCGTCGCCATCTCGATGACGACCGGGGGCGGCGCCTGGGACAACGCCAAAAAGTATATCGAGGACGGACATTACGGAGGCAAGGGATCCGTGGCGCACGCGGCCGCCGTTACGGGCGATACCGTCGGCGACCCCTACAAAGATACCGCCGGTCCGGCAATCAA
>JAKAPO010000067.1 GCA_021807065.1 bacterium | reverse complement strand
CGGCACGAGCATTCGAAAATCTGCTCGCGGACACGCCCTCGCTCGAGCTTCGGGCTCGGGCGATCGCCGAGCGCGCCGCGCTGCTTTGGCAGGCATCACTCCTCATCCGCCATGCGCCTTCGCCGGTTGCGGACGCCTTCGTACGCTCGCGCCTGGGTGGCGAGAGCGGATACGCACTCGGAACGCTGCCGCCGGATTGCGAATTCGGAACGATCCTTGAGCGTGCGGCGCCGCGTCCGTCTCGCGAGGTTGCCGCGTGAGATCGAGCGGCCTCCATCCTGCAACCCGGATGTTGGCGCAGCGGCCTTGGACGGCGCGCGAACGCAACGTCGTGTGGCGTGGATTGACGGGTCGCTTGGCTATTGCCATCGAGCCGCTGCTCGGGACCATTCTCCTCGGACTATTTGCGTGGGGAATCGTCTGGCGGGCCCATCACGTGAAGGCTCAGGCAACGCTCATCGTCGTCGCGCCGATCTTCGCGCTCGGCGCCGTAGCGTTCTTCATCTATTTCATCGCGTTGCTCGCCGCCCCGCTCGTCGCGTATCTTCAGACGTACAAACCCATCTACGTCGTCGACGGCTACGTGCGCTTCAGGCCACCCGACGAGGATTCGGCCGCCGGGGAATGCGGTTACGTGGCCGTACTCTTCGAAGATCAGCGGACCGCGTACGAATGGCATTGCATCGGCATGAAGCGTTATCAACCGCGTACCATACCCGCGATGGTCGAATTTTCGGTTTTCGGCGGCATCCACAGCATCGACGGCAAATCGACCGGCCTCCTCCCCGAAGGCGATCTACCGCTTCTCGCAGTCGGAATCAATCAGCGCCACTAAGCGCGACATCGCTTACTTCAAAGGGATGGTGAAGTTCTTCGTCCACGGCCAATGGTGGCCGTAGTGTGAGGTTAACGCCGCGCCGGCGCCTATGAGGAAGATCATGATGATGCCGATGGTGACCGCAAGCACGAGGCTGCGCGGAACGCCCTTGGTCTTGGGGATCTCGCCGAACTCCGGGTGGAACTCGCGATGGGTAGTGAAAATTGCAAATTCGTCTCGCATGTCGCTATCGTCGGCCATTTTTACGATTTCCCTATGATTTGAAGGCCGGTGAGCGTTGCCAAGATGCCGCCTAGCGCGAGGAGTCCCAGCATCAGCTTGAAGACCTGATTGTCGAGCCCCGGAGTCTTCCAATCGGCTCGCAGCGCAAACGACGCTACGAGAAAGACGACGATCCCGCCGGCCACCGCTAAAATGTGTTCCCATGCAACGACGTTCACACGTTCCTCGCTATACCAAGTAAAATATAGAGAATAAGACTACCCAAATCACGTCGACGAAGTGCCAGTAGAGCGTCCCCGCGGTGAGCCCGAAATACCGCTGCTTGTCGTAGACGCCGTGGACCGACTGCAGGAGCAGAATCGTGAGGTAGATGATTCCGCAGAGCACGTGAAACCCGTGCATGCCCGTCAGCGTGAAGAACGAAGCTCCGAAGATGCCGCTGCCGGCCCACGTGATGTGCTCGCGAAAAAGCGTCGTGTACTCGATTGCCTGGCCACCGAGAAAGAGCGCGCCCAGGATGATCGTGAAGATCAACAGCCATGCGTACCTGATGAAGTTTCCGCGTTTGAAGTTCTCCAGCGCATAGTGCATCGTGGCACCGGAACCGAACAGAATCGCCGCGTTCAATCCGCCGAGCGCGATCGCTGGGCGCGTGATGCCCGGCGGCGGCCATCCCTGTCCGCTGTTGCGCAAGTACATGTAGGCAAAGATGAACGACGAGAACAGCACGAGGTCGCTGACGAGGAAGAGCAAGAACCCTTGCAGCCGCAGCGCCCGAGTCTCGACGTATAATTGATCGGCTTGCCCTTCGTGGGGAACCGAGGCAACCGCCATCTAGTGCGCCCCCACTGGAACGGGTGAGTCGGTCAGCTCTTCTTCCAAGTGCGCGTACGGCAGCGGCTCGGTGAAATCGTACGGCAGTCCGTAGACGCTGGGAATGTGCTTGAAGTTGTAGTAGGGCATCGGCGACGGGATCTGCCATTCGAGCGTGCGCGCACCCCACGGATTATGCCCAACCTTCTTTCCGTTGCGGATGCTGAAGATCACATTGATGAAGAATATCAGTATCGCGAACGTCATCACGAACGAGAAGATCGACATCACGTCGTTGATCGTTTGGAACTGCGGGTCGTAGGTCGCGACTCGCCGCGGCATCCCCATCGCGCCGAGCCAATGCATCGGTAAGAACGTGCCGGTGAACCCGATCACGAACAGCACGAAGTGCACGCGGCCCCAGAACTCGCTCATCTGCCGGCCAGTTATCTTTGGGAACCAGTAGTAGATGCCGGCGAAGATGCCCATCACGCTGCCGCCGACCAGCACGTAATGGATGTGTGCCGGGATAAAGTACGTTCCGTGCACGTGGAGATCGAACGGGATCGCCGCCAAGAAGACGCCGCTGATGCCGCCGAACGTGAAGAGAATCAGGAAGCCGATTGTAAAAAGCATCGCCGAGGTAAGGTGGATCTTCCCTCCCCACATCGTCGCCATCCACGAGAAGATCTTGACGCCCGTGGGAACCGCGATGACGAACGTCAAGATCATGAAGGGCAACTGCATGTACGGTGCGATTCCGGAGGTGAACATGTGGTGCGCCCAGACCATGAACCCTGCGAGCGCGATTGCCGCAGACGAGAAGGCGATGAGACGATAGCCGAAGATCGGCTTGCGCGAGAAGACCGAGATCACTTCCGATATTATTCCGAAGGCGGGCAGAATCATGATGTAGACGGCCGGATGCGAGTAGAACCAGAACATGTGCTGCCACATGACCGGCGACCCGCCGCGCGTCGGATCGTAGAACGGTACGCCGAACTGCCGCTCCATGAAGAGCGCGGCGAGCGCTGCGGCGAGCGCTGTCGTCGCGATCATCAAGAGCGGCGCCGTCGCAAATTGACCCCAGCAGAAGAGGGGCATGCGCGTGAATGTCATACCCGGAGCGCGCATCTTGAGAATCGTGACCAAGAAGTTCATCCCGGTCAGCGTTGAGCTGATACCGACGAGAAAGATCGCCGCACACCACATCGACGTCCCAGCCGCGCCCTGAAGCGACATCGGCGGATACTCGGTCCAGCCCGCTACCGGCGCGCCCATCAGGAACGACGAGAACAGCATCAGGCCGGCGATCGGAAAGAGCCAGAAACTAATCATGTTGAGCCACGGGAACGCCACGTCGCGCGCGCCGATCTGCACTGGCATTATCACGTTCCCGAAACCGCCGGTGAGGATTGGGATACCGACCAACCACACCATCGTCGAACCATGGATCGAATAGACCTCATCGTAGACGTCCGGCGTGAGGAAGCCGCCGTTGGCGTTCATCAACTGGATACGGATCAGCTCCGCCAGCAAACCGCCCAGTACCAAGAACACCATGCCGGTAATCAGATACTGAATCCCGATGATCTTGTGATCGAGCGAGAAGATGTACTTTCGGATGAACCCTTGCGGTTCCGGATGGATGTGCTCGGCGATTCCACCGTGCTCGGCAATGACGGACATGAAAAGCTCCGGTTTACTTCAACGTATTGAGATAGGCAACGAGATTGGCGATATCTTGGTTGGAGAGGGCGTTCTCCGACTGGTTAGGCATGGTGCCGTACGATCCGGTAAATCCGCGTTGCAGGATTTTCGCGACGTTGGCGGGTGTCGCCGGATCGCCGTCGACGAGATTCGGATGCGATGGATCGTGCAGGACGCCCATCAGGCCGGGACCGACGACGCGCTGGCTGAACGGACCGAGCGCATGGCAGGCGCTGCACTTCTGCGAGAAAAGCGTCTTCCCGGCGGAAGCACTGCCGCTTGCAAGAGCGATGGCTGTCGCCTCGGTCGCCTCGGCTGCGCTGGGGGCGCGCGCTTGTGCGATCTGCGTCCTGTGATACCAGGCTTGATACGCCGCTTCGGACTCGACGACCATGATCGCGCCGTTCTCCGTGCTGACCATACCGTTCATCCGGCTGTGCAACGTACCGCAAAACTCGGTGCAGATGATCGGATAGCGCCCGATCCGTGTCGGCGTGAACTTGATCACGTTGACCATGCCGGGAATCATATCGGCTTTCAACCGCATGTTCGGCACCCAGAACGAGTGAATGACGTCTCGCGATGTCAAGTTGAGCGTCACCGGCACGTTCACCGGGAGATGCATTTCCTCAGGGATCTCTCCCTTGACGTTGGGGTATCGGAAAACGTATCCCCACTGATGCGCGATCGACTCGACGACCAAGCCGTTGGCCGGCTGCTGCAAGTAGAGCACCGACCAGATTTTCACGCTGAAAATCGACAGCAGAACGACGAACAGCGACGGGAGGATCGTCCACGCGGTTTCCAACTTGTTATTGTCGTGCACATGAACGCCGAGCGCGTCCGGCGGATCGCTCTTGCGACGCCGGAATACGATGGCGAAGTACACGATGTAGCCGACGACAAACGTGTAGAGGACCGCCGCCGACGCCGCCATGAAGCGGAAGAGCTTGTCGACTTCGTTGCCCGGATGCCCGCCTTCCGGCGGCAACCACGGTTGGACCGTCGGCGTCGTCCAGAAGTAGACGATCGCTGCAACGGAGATGCCCCCGAGAATGGCTGTGAGAACCCAGAACCCTCGGCTTGGCTTGGTCGATTCCACTGCGCGTGTTCTACCGCAATGCCTCGGCGAATGCCTGCGTACGCCGCGCGATGCCCGTAATCGCCGTACCGACGACAATTGCATCGGCACCGGCATCGAGCGCCGCCCGCCCGCTCTCCGGCTCCGAAATTCCCCCCTCGCAGATGACGAATGCGCCAAACGTCGCAAGAGCGCGCACGAGTTCGAGTGCGGGAAGCACCGTATCGCGCGTCTCCGCAGTGTATCCGCAAAGCGTCGTCGCCAGAATTTCTGCGCCGGCTTCGTACGCACGCCGGCCGTCGGCGGCCGTCGCGCAGTCCGCCATCGCAACCGCGCAACCGCGATGGATTTCATCGACGATCGCTTCCGGCGTGCTGGCGTCCGGCCGCGGACGCTGCGTCGCATCGAAGGCGACGATGGGCACACCCGTTCTAAGGATCGCACGCGCGTGCTCGATCGTCGGCGTGATGTACGGCTCGAAACCGGGATACTCGCGCTTGATGAGCCCGATGATGGGGCGGCTCACGCGATCGCGCACCGCTTCGATATGCGCAACGGACTGAATGCGAACGCCGGCGGCTCCGGCCTCGCAGGCAGCCGCGGCAATCCGCGCGATTGCGCCGGGGTCGTCCAATGCTGAACTAGGCGGCGCCTGCACGGAGACGATGAGCCGTCCGCGCAGCCCATCGAGGATGCCGTCAACCCGCCGCGCGTTCACTCCTCGTCATCCCGGGCCAGCGAAGCGCGCGGCGCGAGCGACGTCGAGGGAACGCCACGCAACTCTTGCAACGCCAATATGACCGCACCCTCGGCCGGCGTGTGCTGCGGTTCGACGATTTCACATTTCCCGTGGAGTGCCAGAGCGACTGCTTCGCGTACTTTGGGATCCTTCATCATTCCGCCGACGAACGCGACGCGCACTTCCTCGGCCGAATCCGGAAAAGCCGCAATCGCGAGTGCTGAGAGTTCGATGCCTACGTCCTCGTAACGCTGCGGCTGCAAACGTAAGACGGTCGGCGCAAAAGCAGCAACGCTATCGCGCGCGATCTCTCCGTTGTAGACGCGCTTTACGAGCACACGCAAATCAGGTGCATTAAAGAACTTCAATGCCTCGGCTCCAATCGCATTCGTTTCCTGCTCACCCTGACAAGGCCGTGTTTCGCCGCGGCGATCGGCATCGCGCATTGCTTGCGCGAGCGCCGTCTTTGCAACCCAAAAGGCGCTGCCTTCGTCTCCGAAGAGGTACCCCCAGCCGCCCGCGCGTTTTTCGTTCCCCTTGGTATCGCGACCGTAAGCGAACGAACCGGTCCCGGCGATCACGACGACACCAGGGCCACCGCCGAATGCCGCAGCGTGCGCGGTGACGGAATCGTGCAGGAGCATGAGACGCTTCGCGGGCAGCGATGGTGCCAGGCCACGGACGCGGCCGTCGTAGCCGCTCAGGCCTGCCACGATCGCATCGTACCGGATGGCGGAGTCGAGACCCGCGTCCTGCCGCGCCGCCTCGAGCGCCGCCGCCAGCGCATCGCGTAAGCGCGTCGAATCTCTCTCGACGCCGAGTTCATCCGCCGGACCCGCCGATCCGCGCCCGATGATCTTGCCGCGCTCGTCGGCTACCACCGCAAGCGTCGCGCTCTGACCCCCATCGATGCCGGCAACGTATTTCATCGCGCGCGCTCGTTCGCGAACTCGTCGGCGGCTCGCTCGCGGACGGCGCGCTCGCGCTTTCGTGGCAAGGCGCCGACGTGTTCCAAATGATGGTACAGCTCGTGCGCGATCGCGTTCACGATGAACGCGCGCCGCCCATGGCCGTGTAACGCGTCGATAGAGCGTCTGTTGATGCGGATCACGCAGCGCCCAGGGTCGTACTCCGAGTAGAGCTCGCTCGCTCCCCAATCTCCCAGATCCGCGACTTCAATGTGTGCGCCTGCCTGGCGCGCGCGACGCGAGACGGTCAAAGGATGACCCCGTCGTGCAGGAGTTGCGCGCGCAACTCGGCCGGGTCGATCTCGCTAGGAAAACGATCGCGCTCGCACGCAATCGCGGCCGCGGTTCCCGCAGCTTGCCCGAGCGTCATCACGGTCGGCGTGAGACGCGTCGACGCGAGCGCTTCGTGCGTCGTCGAGATGCAGCGGCCGGCGACGAGCAATCCTTCGCGATCGGCGGGAACCAGACAGCGGTAGGGAATCGCGTAACTCGTTCCGGGCGCGAGCCGATGCGTGGTCGTGCCGGTTCCGGAGGGGTTGTGGATGTCGATTGGATAGGCGCTTCGCGCGACGGCATCGTCGAACTGGCGCGCCTGCAGGACGTCGTCGCGGGTCAGCGTGTAACGACCGACGATGCGACGCGACTCTCGGATGCCGATCTGAGTACCGGTCGCAGCAATGCGCGCGTCTTCAAAACCGGGAACGCGCGCCTTGAAGAATTTCGCAATCTCCGTGACTTGACGGCGCGCCTCGACTTCAGCGCGGGTAAGGTCGTCGGGGTCGAGCGGATCGATGTCGAGCACGCGCGTCATGTTGATCGTCACCTCGTCGGGATACGGCGAGATGAAAAACGAGACAACTTCACGTGGCACGTCGACCTCAGCTTCTTTCTGCGCATGCGCCCACAGATCGTGTAGACCCGCAACCGCCGTGAGCGCAGATGCCGTTCGCTCGTGCGCCCGGAGCGAGGTGCGCATCTGATCCGGATGCGTTCGCAAATATGCTGCCGTCTTGGCGAGATCCACGTGGCTCATCCGGAACATCAACGATGCCGGCTGCACGCGACCATGCTCGTCGCCTTGCTGCGTCGCAACGCCGGCGGAAGCGGCGACGTATGCGTCGGCGGTCGCGTCGATGACAACGCGCGCGTGATGCACGCGCTTGCCGCCGACCGTGTCGAAGACGGCGCCGACGACACGCGTGCCCTCGACCAGCGCGCTCGTGAACCACGCGTGCAGCAGGAGCCTCACGCGAGCCTCGGTCATCATTTCGAAGAGCAGCGCCTTGTGCAGCTCCGGGTCGAACGGCGTGATCGTAGTGACGTAGCCGGAGGTGTCGGGAATGTGACCGGGCGATCCACCCATCGCCGCGAGCCGGGTGACGATCTCTTGCGCGATTCCACCGACGATGCGCTCGCCGCCCGAGTGAAAGGTCATCCACGGCCCAACCATCGCGGCGGTCGCCGTTCCCCCGAGGAAACCGTAACGCTCGACCAAGAGCGTCTTTTGGCCAAGGCGAGAGGCTGCGATGGCAGCCGCGCAGCCGGCATTGCCACCGCCCACGACGAGCACGTCGTACTCGCGGCTCATGCGGGCGCGCTTCGGCAACCCGCCTGGCAGGCCATCCCGAGGCGCGCGCGTGAATCACCTGCCGAAGCTCCATGATCACCTTCTCGCGATCTGCACTCTACTACGACGCGCTCGTCGCTGCCGGAGGCAAGGATTATGCTCGAGAGAGCGTTTTGATCGGGGATCTCATCGACCGGTACAAGCGTTCTCCTGGGCGCGCGCTGCTGGACGTCGGCTGCGGCACGGGCAGGCATCTCGAGCACTTACGCCAGCGCTTCGAGTGCGAGGGCCTCGACATCGATCGCGGCATGCTTTCGGTGGCAGCCGAACGCTGCCCGAATGCGCCCTTCCATCTTGCGGACATGATCGCGTTCAATCTCGGCAAGCGGTTCGATGCGATCGTCTGCCTGTTCGGTTCGATCGCCTACACGCCGAACGTGCAGCGCTTCGAGCAAACCATCGCAGGATTTGCGCGTCATCTCGTCCCCGGAGGCGTTGCGATCGTCGAGCCTTGGCTTCGTCCCGACGAGTGGGAAGAGGGGCGCGTGAGCGCTCGGTTCGCCGATCTTCCCGATGTCAAGATCGCCCGAATGCACGTCGGACGCCGCGACGAAAACGTCGCGATCCTCAACTTCCATTTCATGGTGGCGATGCGTGACGGCGTTCGAACCTTCGAAGAGACGCACCGGCTGATGCTGCTCTCGGACGAGCACTATCAAACTGCATTTCTGCGCGCCGGCTTCGAGCTGCGTCACGGACGGAGCGTGCTCGACGGACGCGATCTCTACGTCGGCGTGCTCCCGCACGGCTGACGAACCTCGCTCGAGAGACGCGCCGGCGGCTCGAACCCTTCGCAGGTTGCGCCTCGCGTCGTCCCAAGCCCCGCACTCAGGCGAGAGGGAATCCTGGGCGGGGGGCATACCTGGCGGTATGTCGCTTTTTCGAGTAAAGCCGCTCGACCGTATTTTGGCCGAAGGAGCCGAGAGCGAGCACGGACTCAAACGCTCGCTCGGGCCCTGGGCACTCACCGCAATGGGTATCGGTGCCATTATCGGCACCGGTATTTTTGTTCTGACCGGCGTCGCTTCGGCGACGCGTTCGGGGCCGTCGCTCACGATATCATTCGTTGTCGCGGGTATCGTGAGCGCTCTTGCTGCACTCTGCTATGCGGAAGTTTCCAGCAAAATTCCGATCTCGGGCAGCGCGTACACATATACGTATGCAACGCTCGGCGAGCTTTGGGCGTGGATCATCGGCTGGGCGCTCGTACTCGAGTACGCGCTCGGCGCCGCCACCGTGAGCATCGGCTGGTCCGGATACTTCGTCAACATTTGGAACCAACTGACGCACTGGCCCATCCCGGCGGTCTGGGCAAACGGACCGCACTGGGGCCTTGCCGGCCAAGCGGGAATATCAGGCTACGCGAACCTTCCGGCGGCGGGCATCATCCTGCTCATCACGGCATTGCTGGCAAAAGGCACGCGTGAGAGCGGCACGGTGAACGCAATTATCGTGGCGATCAAAGTGGCGATCGTCATTTTTTTCATCGTGGTTGGGATCGGCCATGTCAACGTCGCGAACTATCACCTTCCGGCAGGTGGTCCCGCCGGGCTTGGCGGCTACTTCCCGTTCGGTGTCAACGGGATGCTGGGCGCCGCGGCGTTCATCTTCGTTGCGTACATCGGTTTCGATGCGGTGTCGACCGCCGCAG
>JAKAPO010000066.1 GCA_021807065.1 bacterium | reverse complement strand
GGGTCGGAGGTGCCGATGCGAATCAGCAATTGCGGATAGGCAATGGTGTAACCGCCACCGGCTCCGGTCGTGATGGTATTGGTGTAACCGCTCTCGATGTCGAAGTGCCCGGTGCGCACGGTACAGACGCCGGTTCCAACCGTCGGCCGATTGACGATCGAGAGAATCGAACCGCAGGGGTCGCTCGGTGCGCTCGGCGTTGGCGATGGAACGGGCGAAGGCGTCGGCGTCATCAGGGACACCAGCACGATCGAGGCTAGAAGAAGCATAACCGCCCAAGCATAGAAGAGTCTCGAGTGAGGGTGCAACCGTCCACTCGGATCATCCAATTGACGGATGGCGTTCGCCGGACGCGCCGTCTATCCTAAGAATCGTCATGCTGCTGGAGATCGGCGTCGTCGCTTTGCCCATCGCGTGCTTTTGGTTGCTCGCGCTTTACGTGCGCGGCTGCGAAAAGGTATAGCGCGTGCAGTTTGACGACGTCGTAGGCCTGTTTTTGACGCTTGCCGGTCTTGCCTATTTGATTTATGCGATGCTGCGGCCGGAGAAGTTTTAGGCGATGACATTCGCCGGCTGGCTGCAGGCCATCGTCTTTTTTCTGATTATCCTCGCGATAACTAAACCGCTCGGTACGTATATGGCGAAGGTCTTTGGCGGAGAGCGAACGTTCCTCGCCCCCGTCGTGCGGCCGCTCGAGCGGCTCATCTATCGCCTCTGCGGCGTTCGCGAAGATGAAGAGATGACGTGGCACGCCTACGCGCTCTCGATGCTCGCGTTCTCGGCGATCTCATTCTTCTATCTGTACGTCTTGCTTCGCACGCAGAAATGGCTGCCGCTCAACCCCCAGCACTTCGACAACATGTCGCCGGACCTGGCCTGGAATACGGCCATCAGCTTCACCACGAACACCAACTGGCAGTTCTACTCGGGCGAGAGTGCGATGAGCTACCTCTCGCAGATGGCCGGACTCGCGTGGCACAACTTCGTCTCCGCCGCCGTCGGCATCGCCATCGCCGTTGCCGTCGTGCGCGGCGTCGTGCGCACGAGCGTGAAGACCCTCGGCAACTTCTGGGTCGATCTGACGCGCTGCTCGCTCTATATTCTGCTTCCGATCTCGATCGTCGTGGGGCTCTATCTCGTCTCGAGCGGCGTTCCACAGAATTTCCATGCCTATCAGACGGTCGTCTCCCCTGAGGGTTTCCGCCAAACCATTACCGGCGGGCCGATGGCGTCGCAGGAAGTAATCAAAGAACTCGGCACCAACGGCGGCGGTTTCGTCAACGCGAACTCAGCATCGCCGAACGAGAATCCTTCGCCGCTGAGCAACCTCGTAGAGATGTTGCTCATCTTCTCGCTCGGCGCCGGATTGACGTACATGTACGGCAAGATGGTCAAAGACACGCGCCAGGGGTGGGCGATCTTCACTGCGATGGCGATCTTGTTCTTTGCGGGCTTCGCCGTCGCATATCAGGCTGAGGCGGCCGGCAACCCGATCGTCCACGCGATGGGCGTGAGCGGCGGCAACATGGAGGGAAAGGAGTGCCGCTTCGGGGTTTCTGCATCGGCTCTGTTCGCAACCGTCACGACCGACACGTCGTGCGGCGCGGTGAACTCGATGCTCGACTCGTTCATGCCGCTGGGCGGTCTCGTGCCGCTCGTCGACATGCAGCTCGGCGAGACCGTTTTCGGCGGTGCCGGCAGCGGACTCTACGGCATGATCGTCTTCGTAGTGCTCACGGTATTCATCGCAGGTTTGATGGTCGGGCGAACGCCGGAGTATCTCGGCAAGAAGATCGAGCACCGCGAGGTGCAGTTTGCGATTCTCGCGGCCCTGGTGACGCCGGTTTTGTGCCTCGTGCCGACGGCAGTAGCCGCAATCGTACCCGCAGGCCTGGCGACGCTGAACAATGGCGGTCCGCATGGTTTCTCAGAGATTCTTTACGCGTTCACGTCGACGAACGCCAACAACGGCTCGGCATTCGCCGGGCTCGGACCCAATCTATTTTACAACGTGCTGACCGGCACGAACATGATGTTCGGGCGCTTCGCAGTCGCGATCCCTGCGCTGGCTTTGGCGGGCGCGTTAGCCGGGAAGAAATCCGTAGCCGAAAGCGCCGGTACGTTTACGACCTATTCACCGATCTTCGTCGCGCTCTTGATCGGGGTTATCGTCATCGTCGGCGCGCTCACGTTCTTGCCGGCGGATGCACTCGGTCCGATCGTCGAGCATCTGCTCGTGCTTCAAGGGAAGACGTTCTGATGTTGAGCCAGAGGCGCTTGGAGCGCAGACCCAGGGCGCGCTCGCTTTTCGATCGCCCGATCGTGCTTCGCGCGGTTGTCGATTCTTTCAAGAAGCTCGACCCGCGCTGGCAGTGGCGCAATCCGGTGATGTTCGTCGTCGAGATCGGCGCCGCGGCGACGTCGCTCTTTTTCGTGCGCGACCTTGCGAACCACAGCGGCAATGCCGGATTCGGTTTCGCGATCGCCGCGTGGCTGTGGTTCACGGTGCTCTTCGCTAATTTCGCCGAAGCCGTTGCTGAGGGGCGCGGCAAGGCGCAAGCCGACGCGTTGCGCCGCACTAAGTCGGAGACGACGGCGCGCCTTCTGCACGACGACGGCACGGAGGAGCGTGTTCCCAGCACGAGCTTACGCAAGGGCGACCGTTTCGTCGTTGACGCCGGCGAGCTGATCGGTACCGACGGCGACGTCATCGAGGGCGCGGCAACGGTCGACGAGTCGGCGATTACGGGAGAATCGGCGCCGGTCATTCGTGAGGCCGGAGGCGATCGCAGCGCGGTGACGGGCGGCACGCGCGTACTCTCCGATCGCATCGTCGTTAGCGTTACGGCAAGTCCCGGCGAGAGCTTTCTCGACAGGATGATTCGCCTCGTCGAAGGCGCCCAACGTCAAAAGACGCCGAACGAGATCGCGCTGTCGATCCTCCTCGCGGGGTTGACGATTATCTTTCTCATCGCCGTCGCCACGCTCGCGCCGTTCTCGCTGTATGCAGGCGCGCACCAGAGCGTCACGGTGCTCATCGCGCTGCTCGTCTGCCTGATTCCGACGACGATCGGCGGATTGCTTTCGGCGATCGGTATCGCCGGCATGGATCGCGTCATGCAGCGCAACGTGCTCGCGATGAGCGGGCGCGCAGTCGAAGCCGCAGGCGACGTCGATACGCTGCTGCTCGACAAGACTGGGACGATCACGCTCGGCAATCGCCAGGCCGTCGAGATCATTACGGCGCAGGGCAGCGATCCCAAAGAGGTTGCCCGTGTCGCATATCTCTCGTCGCTCTCGGACGCGACGCCCGAGGGCCGCTCGATCGTTGCCCTCGCGCAGCGCCAGGGCGTGGGTGACGAAGAAGCGCCGCAAGGCTCCGCCTTCGTGCCGTTCAGCGCCTACACGCGCATGAGCGGCCTCGATCTCGTCGGCGGAGAGAAGATCCGTAAGGGCGCTCCCGACTCCGTCATTGCGTGGGTGCGCGAGCGGGGCGGAGATCCGAGCACCGAGTTCGCATCACAGGTCGATCGCATCGCGCGCAGCGGCGGCACGCCGCTCCTGCTCGCCCAGGACGACGCCGTCCTCGGGGTGATCTATCTCAAAGACATCTTGAAGCCGAACATGCGAGGCCGTTTCGACCGGCTTCGAGCGATGGGGATTCGTACGGTGATGATCACCGGCGACAACCCGCTGACCGCCGCGACGATCGCCAAAGAATCGGGAGTCGACGACTTCCTCGCCGAGGCGACGCCCGAGACGAAGATGGATCTCATCAAACGCGAGCAGATGTCGGGCCGGCTCGTCGCAATGACCGGCGACGGAACCAACGACGCCCCGGCGCTCGCGCAAGCGGATGTCGGCATCGCAATGAACTCGGGCACGCAGGCGGCCAAAGAGGCCGGCAACATGGTCGACCTCGATTCCGATCCGTCGAAGCTCATCGAAGTTGTCGAGATCGGCAAGCAGCTCCTGATGACACGCGGTGCGCTGACGACGTTCTCGATCGCGAACGACGTTGCGAAGTACTTCGCGATCCTTCCAGCGATGTTCGCTACCGCCTACCCGGCGATGGAGATCCTCAACGTCATGCACCTGACGACGCCGCAGAGCGCGATCCTCTCGGCCGTCATCTTCAACGCGCTAGTCATCATCGCGCTCGTTCCGCTCGCGCTGCGCGGCGTGAAGTACGAGCCAAAGGGCGCAAACAGCGTCCTGCTCGGCAACGTACTACTCTACGGCGTCGGCGGCATTATCATACCATTCGTCGGCATCAAGCTGATCGACATGATCCTTGCTGCACTGCATTTGACGTAGGCACAATCATGCTGCGTTATCTTGGAACGTCGCTCCGCATGACCATCGTTTCGGTCATCCTGCTCGGCATCATCTATCCGTTTGCGATGACCGGGCTCGCACAGCTGGTCTTTCCCTGGCAGGCGAACGGCTCGTTCGTCACCGTGAACGGTAAAGTCGCCGGATCGTCGATCGTCGGTCAGCTCTGGACGAAGCCGCAGTACTTCCAAGGCCGTCCGTCGGCGGCGGGCAAGGGTTACGATCCGACCTCGACCGGCGGCACGAACTACGGCGCCACCTCGAAGAAGCTGATCGACTCGATCCAAGCGCGCATCGCGTTGCTCGAAAAGCAGAATCCGCACGCGCCGGGTCCGCCGCCGATCGATCTCGTCACCTCGAGTGCGAGCGGCATCGATCCGGATATCAGCCCCGACGACGCATATTGGGAGGCACCACGGGTGGCCGCCGCGCGGCACTTGCCCCTTTCGAGGGTGCAAGGCCTGATTGCCGCACACGTTCGGGGCCGCACGTTCGGGTTCTTAGGCGAGCCGCGCGTCAACGTGCTCGAACTCAACCTCGCGCTCGATCGGCTGAGGTAGGATCCGCCGCCGGAACGCTCCCGAACTGGTACCATGCCAATCTCGAACATGGACCTTGCGCCTAACCATTTCCGCGGGTCAGAGTTATTGCGGAACCTGCGAGCACGATCACACGGTGAATGCGTTCAAACCCGACCTTCGGGTCGTTCTCGATTATATCGACGGTAATGTCGCGGCGGATCTCTCGCGCGAGGAGCTGGCTCGCGTCGCAGGATTCAGCACGTCGCATTTCAGCGTATTGTTCAGAGAGGCAATCGGCGTACCGGCGCACCGGGACGTGATGCGGCGCCGCGTAAGCCATGCGATGCGGCTAATCGTGAGCAGCGACGCAAGGCTCTGCGAAGTAGCGCAGGCCGTGGGATTTGCGGACCACAGCCACATGGCTCGCTGCATGCGCCGCCTTACGGGAAAGACTCCCGCGGCGTACGCTGCGGCGACTCAGCCCGGCGCGCGACGCGCTAGTATCAGCAGTTCCTGCGCACCGCAGTCGATAAGGCGGCGTGCATAGGCTTTCGGCTGCGGCCATCGTGGCCTGGCGCGTAACGTCCCGCCGACGGCGACGGTGGTCTCCGCGCGCTCGCGGGCGATCTCGATCACGCGTTTCGGCGGATTCTCGCTCCGGTCGAGCCGCCACGTTCCGGCTACCCGCGCGGCGGATTCGAGTTTGGCGAGCACGCCGGGATCGAGGCGATCTCCGGGCAGTGCGACGTGCGTGACCGCAAAATCGATACTGAGACGCTGCGCGATCTGCGAGCAGCGCTCGATCAATGCGATATCGCTCTCGCGCGGCGCGATCGTCAGGAGAAGCCGCTCGAACGGAGCGCCGCCACGCGCTCGGCTCCGCGCTCGAATCGCCTCGCGAATCGCGAGCTCGCGCAGCGCCCGCAAATTGTCGAGCCGGAAGAAACCGGCGAGCGCCGCTTCGATGCGTTCGGGCGGATAGATCCTGCCCTCGATCAGCCGCTGCTGAAGCGCCTCCGGAGTAATGTCGATGAGAATGACCTCGTCGGCTAGCGCGAGGATTCCGTCGGGAAGCGTCTCGCGCACGATGGTACCGGTGAGCCGATCGACGGCGTCGCCGAGCGCCTCGAGATGCTGAACGTTTAGCGTCGTGATGACGTCGATTCCGGCTCGCAAGACGACGAGCACGTCTTCGTATCGCTTTCGCGACGCGGATCCTGGCGCATTGGTATGAGCGAGCTCGTCGATGAGGGCGACTTTCGGTTTGCGCGCGATTACCGCATCGCGATCCAGCTCCTCGTAGGCAATGCCGCCCGCGGTTATGCGCTTGCGCGGAAGCGTTTCGAGCCCCTCGGCCATCGCCGCCGTCTCGGCGCGACCGTGCGTTTCGACGAACGCGGCCACGACGTCGACGCCTTCGTCTTTTAGCTGGTGCGCGCGGTCGAGCATCGCGTACGTTTTTCCGCACCCCGCCGTCGCACCGAGGTAGACGGTAAGCTTCCCATACCCGACGCGCATGCGGTCGCCGAGCGTGAACGTCAGCCGCGACGAGATTGGCGGCCCTCCGATAAACGTCTGCTCGACCCCTGCGACGAAAATGTCGCGGACGACATGGTTGCTCGCCAGTTGCTTCCCGAGCGGTCCCATCGGAACGGCGACGAGCGAGGCGCGCAGCGAGTCGATCTCCTCGGGACGGCCCTGGAGGCCGCCGGTAAAAACCTCTGCGCTCGATTCCAGTTGTGCGAGCTTCGACGTGACGTCGGCCGAAACGCCCACCGTCACGTAGACGTCGAGTTTGAGATCGAGCGCCCACGCCATCGCTGCCGTTCGGTGCACGAACGCAGCTGGGTCGAAGCCCGGGAGAACGATCGCCGCGGCGGTCGACACCGCTTCGGCAGAGACCGCAGGAATTGTCAGGTCGTCTATGGTGCGCAGCAAGAGCTCGCGCAGCATGTAGAGCGTCTGTGGCTTGAACGCAAAGGCTAAGGCGCGATCGATGTCTTCCTGACGAACGAGGCGCTCCGAGCGAAGGCGCCGTTCGAGCAGCTGCGGCGACACGTCGAGCGCGATTACTTCGTCGGCCGATTTCAAGAACGATATCGGCACGATCTCGCGTACGGGAAAGCCGATCGCGGTTTGCGCCTGCGGAGCCGCCACGTCGAGATGGGCGATGTTGAACGCTCCGATCACGGAGATGCCGTGCTCACGCAGAGCAAGCGCGTCTTGCCACCGTTTCGCGTTCGTCGATCCGGGAAGGTTGTCGTGAGCGAGTTCGTCGAGAAGGACGACGTCGGGATGCTCGCGCAGTGCCGCTTCGTAATCGAACTCGGGGAACTCTTCATTTCCCAGTTTGACTATCCGGGGTGGAATCCGGGCGATGCCTTCCGCGAGGCGCTCGAGATCGACGCGGCCCTTTGGTTCGATCCAGCCGATCTTGACGTTGCGGCCGACGAGCATCGCACGGCGCGCGTCATCGAGCAGCCGTCGTGTCTTGCCTGCACCCGGCGCCGCAGCGATGTAGACGAGCAGTTTCGCGCGCGTTCCGAGCTCGGCTAACGCGCGCCGGCCCGCAGCGCGCCGGCGCTCTTCGAGGTCGTCTAAACGCTCCTTTGCCATCGCAGGTGAGCCGTTCGGCGGAGCGAACGCGGCTCATGCCGTGAATCCCGGGGTGATTGCGATTATTTGCTACGCGCTCATCGCGGTCACGTTTGCCGCTGACGCGTTGACGCCGGAGCTCTTCGTCGTCGCGATCCTCCTTAACGGACCGATCGCATTGAGCGGCATCGCGTTGCGCCCTCGCCTCACCGTAGCGCTTGTGGTGTTGGCCGAGATAAGTAACGTCGTCGCAGGATATATCAACAGCGCGCAGGCCGGACACCATTGGCAACCCGTTGCAATCGGCGATCGCGCGCTCACCGCCGCCTCCTTCGTACTCGTAGGCTATCTCACGATGCGTGCGGTCGAGCTCGCGCGACGTTCGGGCATCGCGCGCGAGCGCGAACGCCGGGCCGAGACCGAAGTTCGCCTGCGCCGCGCGCTCGACGGCGTGCAGGCGTATCTCAACGTACAACTCGTCATGCGCGCGATCGTGCGCGAGGCCGTGCCATTGCTGCGCGCGCGCGAGGCGCGCCTGGTCGTGCGAACGTCGACGATGTTTCCGCCCGAGAGCTACGTCTTCAGACGCAACGAGGAGATCGAGCTCGAACGTCGCGCCCTCGAGCCCCATCTCGCCTCCCTGGTGCAGCGCGTACTCGGTGCGTCCGGCGTTACCGCTTTCGATCGCGAGGACCCCATCGCGCGAAACGTCATCGAGGTATCGACCGCCGCCGGGCTCCTCGCCGGCCCGCTGCGCGACGACGCCGCTCAAAGCGTTCTCTTCGTATTCGGCGATCGCACGGGAGAGGCGAGCCGATCGCTGCTGCAATCCTACTGCGACGGCGTCGCCGTAGCGCTCGCCCAAGCGCGGCTTTTCGAGCGGCTGGGGGCGCAAAACGAAGAGATCGCGCGTCAGAATGAAGCACTCGACGAGCGCGGTCGCGTCATTCGAGATATCGTCTACGCTCTCGCACACGATCTGCGCACGCCGCTGGCGGCGGCGCAAGTCACGATGCAGCAGGCGTTAGATGGCGCCTATGGAGAGCTGCCCGCTCCATATCGCGAGATCCTGAAGACGTCGGTGGCGAGCAACGAGGACGTGCGGAATCTCGTCGAGACCCTCCTGTTCGTCGCGCGCTACGAGTCCGGCGAGGCGTCGACGGTCCGCGAGCCGGTGGACTTGGGCGCGCAAGTGGCGCGCGTTGCAGTCGAGTTGCATTCGTTGGCCGAGAGCAAAGGCGTAACGCTCGCTGTGGCCGACGGCGACGAGAAGGCCGTCGTCACCGGCGACGCACACGAACTGCGCCGTGCGGTTGCGAATCTTACCGCCAATGCGATCGCCGCGACGCCGGCCGGTGGCTCGGTACGCATGCGTCTGGCAATACGCGGCGCAGAAGCGTCCGTTACCGTCGACGATACCGGATACGGCGTCGCTCCCGAGCAACGAGGACGGTTATTCGAGCGCTTTGCGAGAAACGAAGGCACGATGGGGAGCGGTACCGGGCTCGGGCTTTATATCGTGCGGCGTATCGCCGAAAAACATGGTGGTAAGATCGCGTACGAACCGCTCGAATGCGGCAGCCGGTTCATGATAACGCTTCCGCTCGCGCGAGAACGCTTTGGCTGAGCGCAAGCGCGTCGCGATCGTCGAAGATCACGCACTGACGCGCGCCGGTCTGCGCACGGCGCTCGGTACGTCCTTCGAGATCGCAGGCGAAGCAGGCGACGGCGTAACCGGATGGGAGATGCTCGCAGGGGTTAAACCTGACGCGGCCGTCATCGACATCGGCCTTCCGGGCATGGACGGCGTGGAACTCACGCGCCGCGTGCGCGAGCGGCTTCCCCCAACGCGGGTGATCATCGTGACGATGATCGACGCAGAGCGCGAGGTCCTTGCAGCGCTCGCGGCAGGAGCGGATGCCTACGTTCTCAAGACGTCGGATCCCGAGAGAATCCGCGCGGCGGTGGAGATCGCCTGCGAAGGCGGCGCGTACTTCGACCCCCAGATCGCGAATCTCGTTCTCGCGAGGTTTAGCGGCGCGCGAGAGGCGACCTCGAGCGCGACGCCGCTCTCTGCGCGGGAGACCGAGATCCTGCGATTGATCGCTGACGGGATCGGTAACGCGGAAATCGCGGAGCGGCTACACATCGGACTCGGTACCGTGAAAGGGCACGTGCGTGACATTCTGGAGAAACTTTCCGCATCGGACCGTACCCAGGCTGCAGTCGTCGCGTTGCGCCGCGGCTACATCTAGCGAGTGAGAGATCGCGTCGTCTGGCTTGGCACGCTGCTCTACGCGGCGCTCTTCA
>JAKAPO010000065.1 GCA_021807065.1 bacterium | reverse complement strand
TGCGCAGCGCCAACCGCGCAGTGCGCACCACGCAACAGCCATCGCAACCCACGGCACCGCCACAGGTTATGGCGCCGCGGCCGATCTTCGTCATCCCGAGCCTTTCGACTCCGCCGGAATCGCAAGTCGAGGACCGGATGAGAGCAATGTATGTGCCTCCACCAGTGCCAAGTGAGAGCCCGAGCGCGAAGGTGCTCGAGCTCGAGCAACCGCACGTGGTGCACCGGCCCATGTATCTTTTTCGTGGCGATCGGCCGCTCATGCGCGGGATCATCGCGCTGGAGGTGCTCGGTCCTCCACGCGCTCTACGGGAGTGGAAATCCATCGTTTGAGCCGGCGCAGCATCGACTTGGGTGCGCTTCCCGATCGCCTTCGCCTTTTTGGCGAGTACGATCGCAACCTGTCTGCGATAGAGGAGAGGCTCGGCGTTCACGTGCAGACCGAGGACGACCGGCTCGTTCTTTCGGGAAACGCGCGCAGCGTCGAGCGGGCTGCGAGCGCCGTGACGCGCATGCTGGATGCGGCGGTCGAGGGTGCGCAGATAACGCTACATGATGTCGCGCTCGCGGTGGGGGATACGGAGAAAAGCGAGGGAGGACGGCCGGTTGCGCCGACGATCGTGCGCACGCACCGTGGCGGTGAGGTTCGCCCGCGCACCGCAGGTCAACGCGCTCTGGCTGAGGCGATCGAGCGTCACGCACTCGTCCTTGGAACGGGTCCAGCCGGCACCGGCAAAACCTTCCTCTCGGTCGCGATGGCGATGCGCGCGCTTCGTGCGCGAGAGGTTGCGCGAGTGATTCTGTCGCGGCCGGCCATCGAGGCGGGCGAAAAGCTGGGATTTCTGCCGGGCGATTTCCGCGAGAAGCTCGATCCGTACATGCGACCGCTCTACGATGCGCTCGGAGAATTGCTCGACGACGCAACGGTCACGAAGTATTTGGACCGCGGTACGATCGAGGTCGCGCCGCTGGCATATATGCGCGGACGCACGCTCTCGGATGCGTTTGTCATACTGGATGAGGCGCAGAACGCGACCTCCGGACAACTGAAAATGTTTCTCACCCGCTTAGGCGAGCGCTCGAAGATGGTAGTGATCGGCGACGTGACGCAGATCGATCTGGTCGGCGAGCAGAGCGGAATGATCGACGCGATCAAACGGCTGACGCCGGTCGAAGGCGTAGCTGCAGTCAAGTTGGACGAAACCGACGTCGTACGCCATCCATTGGTCGCCAGAATCGTGCGTGCCTACGCCCGGCAATGATCCATTATCGCAACGACGTTCGCCAAAGCGGAATTGACGGAAAAGCTCTGCGTGTTGCAGCAAGGGCGCTGCTCGCAGCAACCGGCAACGAGGGAGCGTCGTTGTCGCTTTGGATCGTGGACGACGAGACGATGCGCGCGCTCAACCGCAAGCACCGCGGCAAAGATCAACCAACGGATGTCCTCTCGTTTCCCCAGCGTGCTTCGCCCGCTGTGGTCCCCTTACGTTTAGCACGCGCTTCGCCTGCGACTGCGCGCCCGCCACGGGCGAGACCCGCGGCCCCCGGCAAACGCGTCAGCAAGCCCGAGATCCCGATCGGCGATATCGTCATTAGTGCGGAGACTGCGAAGCGACAGGCGGCGGAGTACGACGCTCCGGTGCAGCTCGAGGTAGAGCGGCTGCTGATCCACGGCGTCGCGCACCTGCTCGGGCACGATCATCGACGGCCCGCGGAGCGGAAAAAGATGCGACGCGAGGAACGTCGCCTCGCGGACAGTATCGGCATGCCGTGGCCGTATTAGGTGACAATGAGACGCTTCGTACAATCGTTCGTATACGCGTTCGACGGCGTCGTCGAAGCCACGCGTTCGCAACCGAATCTTGCGGTTCATCTGGCCGCCGCGGTTGTCGCCTTGTTACTGGCGCTAGCGCTGCACCTGAGTCTGTGGGCTTTCGTTGCGATCGTCTTGCTCGTGGCGCTCGTGCTCGGGCTCGAACTGATGAACACCGCGATCGAGGCTCAGGTCGATCTCGCGAGTCCCGAACGAAGCCCGCTTGCGAAACGCGCGAAAGATGCGGCCGCGGGCGCGGTGCTCGTCGTCGCAATCGGTGCGGCGATTGCCGGGATCGCGATCTTCGTTCAGGCTGCGATGGCCGGTTACGTGCGCCCGGTTCGGCCCGCGCTGGACATGCAGGCCATCGCGGCTGTGCTCGCCGCTACCGCCATCCTGACCGTGCTCGCAAAGGCGTGGCTTCGTGGGCGGTTCAGCGGTCGCGCGACGATACTGTGGGCGGCCCTTGCGCTGCTTGTTGCCTCTCCGCCCGAATCGCAGCACCTTCGGTATTGGCCTCAACTCCTTGTCGCGGGGCTGGCCGGCTGGGCCACGCTGAGCAGGCGCCGCGCACAGAGGCCGCTTGGGTCGGACCTCCTGGCGATGGCCGGCGGCCTGCTCGTAGGCGCCGGTACGGCCTGCCTCTGCCTGCTGGTGCACGACCCTCGTATGCTATAATGGCTGCCGATTTGGACACCGACCCCCCGCTAGGCGCATGATCGCAATCTACTGGCCCGAGATCAGCGCTCTCGCGGTGTTGGTCGTCATTTCCGGGTTCTTCTCCGCATCGGAGGCCGCGCTCATATCGGTCTCTCGCTTGCGCGCGCGAACGATGGCCGAGCGGCGGCTTCGCGGCGCGAAGGACGTCGTTTCTCTGGTCGAGCACCGGAACCGGTTTCTCACCTCGGTGCTCATTGGGAATACCGTCGCGTTGCTCGCCGCCGACTCATTGGCGACGGAGCTGGCCCTGCAGATGCACATTCCCAAGCCGGCGATCGTCTCGACGTTGGTGATGTCAGTTTTACTGCTGCTCTTCGGCGAAACGATCCCGAAGACCGTCGCCAGCAGCGATGGCGAACGCTGGGCATTGCGGCTCGCATCCCTGATGCGCGTCGTCGCGTGGCTTCTCACGCCGCTTGCAAATGCGCTGCTTGCCATTACGGCAGTGCTTCTGCGCCCCTTCGGCATCCGCAACGTACAGCGCCTCTTCGTCACCGAGGAAGACATTCGCGCGTTGGTCAACGTCGGCGCGGAGCAGCGCGTCATCGAGGAGCAGGAACGCGAGATGATCCACTCGGTAATCGAGTTCGGCGATACGATTGCACGCGAGGTGATGACGCCGCGTCCCGAGATCGTCGCCGTTCCGGTCGACGCCTCGCCGCGCCGGGCGCTCGACATCATCATTTCGGAAAGGCACTCGCGGCTGCCCGTCTATCAAGAGTCGAAAGACGACATTGTCGGTGTGGTACACGATCGCGAGCTCATGATAGCGCTCGCGACGGGAGCGATCGCCACGACAACGCTTCGGGCGCTCATGCGTCCGTGCGTGCATGTGCCGGAGTCGAAGAAGGTCGCCGAGCTTCTGCGCGAGATGCAGCGCGACAAGTTCTCGCTCGCGATCGTCGTTGACGAATATGGCGGCACCGCCGGATTGGTCACCATGGAGGACTTGCTCGAAGAGATCGTCGGCGAGATTCGTGACGAACACGATCGCGACGAGAGCGAGCCGATAACCGTGATTTCGCCCGAAGAGGCGATCGTGGACGCTCGTACCAACATCGAAGACGTAAACGCGCAGCTCGGAACGCAGATTCCCGCGGAGGACTTCGAGACGCTCGGCGGCTACACGATCGGACGTTTCGGGCGCTTCCCCGAACAGGGCGAGGAAATCGAGGCGGAAGATAGCACGCGGCTTCGCGTCGAGCGGATCCGAGGCCGGCGCATTCTCTCGGTGCACGTTTTTCACCCTGTGATCGGTGCGGATGGCGAGACCGGGCCGGAGATGCACGTGCACGATGCAATCCGCTGAGGTTTCCAAGGCGCTGCTGGACGCCGCGCGAACGGCTCGCGCGAACTCATACTCGCCCTATTCGGGATTTGCCGTTGGGGCAGCGGTCGAGACGCAAGATGGAACGATCGTCAGCGGCTGCAACGTCGAGAACGCGAGCTTCGGCATCTCGATCTGCGCCGAGCGCGTGGCATTGTCGAGAGCCGTCGCGCAGGGACACCGCTCGTTTCGAGCGCTTGCTATCGTCGGCCCAGATGGGACGGACTGCACGCCGTGCGGGGCCTGCAGACAGTTCGCGGCAGAGTTTGCTCCGAATATGCCGGTGACGTTCACATCGAGCGATGGTTTGGTCAGCACGACCGTGGCGCAGCTGCTCCCGCACGCATTCACACCGCGATCGCTACGCCGCTGAACCGTACCTACAAGACGCGCGGTGTCGTGCTGCGCGCGCGTAATCTTGGCGAAGCCGACCGTATCCTCACGATGTTTACACTCGAGGGCGGGAAACTCGACGCGGTAGCAAAGGGAATCCGCCGGGCGCGCAGCCGGATCGGCGGCCGCCTCGAGTTCGGCAACGAGGTAGTGATGACGGTGCACCGTGGGCGCTCGCTGGACGTCATCGCGGGCGCCGAGATCGTGCGCGAGCACTGGCGCGCGCTGGTCGCGCCGGAGCGCTTCGGCGTTGCGTCGGCGGCATGCGAGATGGTCGACGCGTTCTGCGAACCCGATCTCGCGATGCCCGAAGTCTACGCGTTGCTCGTCGATATGCTTGCGGCAGTCGCGCGAGCGAGCGATGCCAAGCGGTTGCTGGTGCGTTTCTCGCTGCGCCTGCTCGAAGCGCTGGGTTTGGCTCCGCCGCTCGATTCCTGCGTGCAATGCGGCCGGCCCCTGAACGGCGATCGTATCTGGCTCGATCTTCAGGCGACCGGTTTCGTCGACGACGCATGCCGTCAAAGAGGACGCGCGATGCTGGAACTCGACGCAAGCGATCTGAGAAGCATGCAGCTGCGGGTGCGCCCGACGGCGCGCGCCACCGAAGCCGTGGAGATGCTCGTGGCCCATCACTTGGGGCGGCGACCGCGAACCTCCGTGATGCTCTCGGAGATGCAGCGGTGATGGGCGGAATTATGGCGCTCGACGTGGGCTCCAAGCGCATCGGCGTTGCCGTAGCGGACCCGATGCAAACCTACGCACTACCTGCAGGGACGATCGAGCGCACGACGATGCACTCCGACCTCGAGCGCATCGCCGAGTACGTCGTAAAGTACGGCGTAGAGGAACTCGTCGTGGGAGAGCCGCTGGCGCTTTCGGGGAGGCGAGGCATCGCTGCGGAGCGGATGGACGAGTTCGTTCGAGCGCTTGGGCACGTTTTCAAGGGAACGATCCACCGCATCGACGAACGGATGTCCACCGCGCAGGCTACCAAGGCGATGATCGCCGCGAACGTCTCGCGCGAGCGCCGTCGCAGGTCCGTCGATATGATGGCCGCGGCATTGATTTTGGAGACGTATTTGGCCCGTCGTCGGAAGAGACAGTGAAGCTCGTACGATATCTCGCGGCGTCGCTCCTCGTTGCGGTGCTGCTGATTGCGCTTGCGTTTGCATACGGAGCTTTCTGGGACCGGTCGCAGCCCATCGCAACGACCGACGTCATCATTCGCAACGGCGCCTCATTCGACGAAATCCTCGCAACGTTACGCCGCGATCGCGTTATCGCGCATGCCTTGCCGCTGCACGTTCTGGCGCGCCTTCGTGGAGAAGAGACGAAAGTTCGTGCGGGCGAGTACCGGTTTGCTCCGCACGAGAGCGCTGCGGAAGTCTTGCATGCGCTGGTGACGGAGGGTGCTGAGGTCGCGCGCTGGGTCACCATCCCGGAGGGGTTTACGGATGCACAAATCGCCGAACGATTACAAGCTTCAGGCGTCGGAAACGCCCGCGAGCTGGCGCACGCATTCGCAGTCGATTCCATCGTAGTAGGCGGAACGCGAACGAAGAGCCTGGAAGGGTTTCTCTTTCCGGATACCTATCTGATACCGTTGGACGCGTCGCCGCGAGAGATCGAGCGGCAAATGGAGCGTGCGTTTATGAAGCAGTTACCGAGAGATGCGGCGCGGCGTGCTCGGGCGATGCACTTGACGATCCCACAGATCGTGACCGTTGCGTCTCTGGTGGAACGGGAGGCAAAAGTTGAGGCAGACCGGCCGATGATTGCCGGCGTGATCTACCACCGGCTGCGGCTTGGCATGCCGTTGCAGATCGACGCAACGATCGAGTATGCGCTGCCCGCGTACAAGAGCGAACTTTCTGAAAGCGACCTGGCAATCAAGTCCCCGTATAATACGTATCTTCACGCCGGCCTACCCCCGACACCCATAGCGAATCCCGGGGCGGCCTCCCTGGAGGCGGCTTTTCATCCTACAGCCACGAAAGCGCTCTACTACGTATATTGCGGGGGAGGCAGGCACGTCTTCGCCGATACGCTTGCGCAGCATCGAGCAAACGTCGCCCGATGCCTGAAATGATGGGGACACACAGCGATGGCACAAACGCCGCTCGACCTCAAAGACATGGTCTACATGAAAACGCGCCAGGGCGACGAGATCGAATTCTCGGTCGTGGCGCTGCTGGAGGACGAGGAAGGTCAGAATACCTATGCGGTGCTGCGCAGCGAGTCGGAAGACGGTGAGGAGAGTTTCATCGTTACCGATCCCTACGGAACGCTAGTCGAAGACGACGAGTTGGCGCAGCAAGTCCTTGACGACTACCTGCTGTTCAACGAAAAAGCAGGCGAGGAAGGAGAAGCGTAGATTCGCACGTTGTTTCTCTCAGCGAGCGTCGGCGTCGGCCACTCTTCCGCCGCAAACGCGGTCTGTGCCGCGCTCGACGACATCGTTCCCGGATCGCAAACGCTCGTCGTCGATTCCTATCGCTACGCTGCACTCGTCGTCTCGCGCGTCGTCTCGAACGGATATTTGCAGATGGTCAAGACCATCCCCCAGATGTACCGGTATCTATACGACCGCGCCGAGCGCGCAACGGAGGTGGGACCGTTCCGCACCTGGGCTCATCAGTTCACGGCGGCCAACTTGCACGTGCTCATCGAACGGGAGCGTCCCGACGTGGTGGTATGCACGCACGCTTTTCCGTGCGGCGCGATGGCCGAGTACAAGGCCGCCTACGCCGACGCACCGCCGGTCGTCGGGATCGTGACAGATTTCGCCGTTCATGGTTACTGGGTGCACGGTAACGTCGACGGCTATGCGGTGGCAACCGAAGCGATGCGCGCGGCACTGATTGCCCGCGGGGTGCCGGCAGAGCGCATCTTGACCAGCGGAATTCCCGTGCATCCCCGCTTCAGCCGAAATGGTGAGTCGAAGGACGAGCTGCGCCGGCGCCTCGGCCTCCCCGAGGATGGCCCCGTCGTGCTGCTGATGGGGGGAGGACTTGGCATCGGCCCCCTGGAGCGCATGATGCGTGCGCTGGAGCATTTAGAGACACAGGTGTCGGCCGTCGCGATCGCCGGCCGAAACGGTCGCACCGAACGGCGGGCGCGCGGCGTGGCCCAAAGGCTCGGGCTACCGGTGAAAGTGCTCGGTTTCGTCGAGAACGTCTACGACTACATGCACGCCTGTGACGTGCTCGTAACCAAACCTGGCGGGCTGACGGCCGCGGAGGCCCTGGTTGCCGGCTTGCCGATGGTTCTCTGCCGCCCGCTTCCGGGGCAAGAGGAGCGGAATTCGCGCTTTCTCGTAGAAGGAGAGTGCGCTGTACGAGTGCGCAGGCTGGAGGAGCTTCCCGGCGCGCTCTCTGCGGTGCTTTCCGATCCAGACCGCCGGGCACGCATGCGGGCCGCGGCTGCGGCGCTGGGAAGGCCGCACGCAGCGCGCGAGGTCGGTGCGCTGATCGCTCGGCTCGCGCGGGTACAGGAAGAAGACGTGGCATAGGAGGTCGGCACGTGAGCATCCCGTCTGCAAAAACCTACGCATGGTGGCTGGCACCGTTACGAATGTACATCGGCGCGTTTTGGATCTTACGCGCGTTGCCCAAGTTCTTGAATCCGCATGCGTTCCTGCCTCCGCAGGGATCGATGGGGGCGCGCATCGCTCTTGACGTCTCGAAGACCAGCGGTTTCTATCATGCATTCCTCGCGAACGTCGTGCAGCCGCATCTGGCGCTCTGGGCGCAGCTCGATCGGTTCGGCGAGATCATTGCCGGCATTCTGCTATTCTTGGGGCTGTTCACGCGCCTGGGCGGATTGGTTGGTGTCTTCCTCGGGCTCAACTATCTTCTCGCGGCCGGTTATACGCTTCAGGAAGCATTCGCCGGAATGGCTGCGAGTGCGATCGCACTTTCCGCGATAAATCTCGCTCTGCCCACGGGAAGAGTTCTTGGCTTCGATGCATTGCTTGCGCGTAGAAAGTCGCGCGACGATACGCCGCCAATGCCGATGCCGCCGAAGCGCTCGGAACCGCAGCCGCAGGCGACGGTAGCTTCGGCTCCGCAACCTGCGCCCGTTCCGAACGGAACGGGTGCCGGGCCTGCGTTTGCACCGCCGGCGTCTGCCGGTCCGCAAGTCGATCAAAGCGCCACGCACAGCGCCTAACTTGTAGGATACTTTCGCTCCCGCGTCGACATCGTTGGGAGCGATGTTCGATGGACGCGTTGCAGTCGTTACCGGCGGAACGTGCGGAGTCAGTGGCGCGATCGCGGAGACGCTTGCGAGAGCCGGTGCGCACGTCGCCGCTGGCTGCAGCAAAGGCAAGGGTGCAGCGGAAGCATTCCGCAAGCGCATGGCGCAGGAGGGAAGATCGGTCTCCTACCACCAGGGCCGGGTGGATGATTTCGACGATTGCAAGCGCGTCATCGACGAGGTCGCTCGGATGTTCGACCGCGTCGACTACGTAACGAACAATGCCGGCATCACAATCGACAAGACGCTGCGCAAGATGACGCCGGAGGACTGGCAGAGCATGCTTTCCGTCAATCTCTCCGGCGCCTTCAACGTGCCCAAGGCCGCGCTCGGGCACATGATCGAGCGCGGCTTCGGTCGCATCGTCAACAGCTGATCACCCACATTGAGGTTAGTATGAAAGTTCAGATCATCGGTCAAACCCTGCCGGTTCTCGAAGCTGTTCTCGAATCCGGCGATATGCTCATCGCTGAACCCGGCGAGTTCTCGTGGATGTCGTCGAACATTCAGATGAACACGACGACGCTGACCGCGGGCGCGAAAGGTCTCTTCGGTGCGCTCGCGCGCGCCGTCTCAGGCGGCGGCCTGTTCATGACGGAGTATACCCCGCAAGGAGGAAGCGGCACCGTTGCATTCTCCGCCAGGATTCCCGGCGGCATCGTTCCGGTGGATGTGCAACCCGGGCACGGCTACATGATCCACCGGCATGGCTTCCTTTGCGCGACGCAGGGCGTGGAACTCTCGATCGGATTTCAGCAGTCGCTTGGTGCGGGCGTCTTTGGCGGAAGCGGCTTCATCTTGCAGAAGCTCGGCGGCACGTGCCAGGCGTGGGTCGAGCTCGGCGGCGAGATCGTCACGTACGATTTGCAGGCGGGACAAGAGATGCAAGTGCATCCCGGCCACGTCGGGATGTTCGAAGAGAGCGTGAAGTTCGATATCACGACGATTCGCGGCATCAAGAACCTCGTATTCGGTGCCGACGGTATCTTCGTCGCACGCCTAACGGGACCGGGAAAGATCTGGCTGCAATCCCTCACCTTGCCGAATCTCGCGCACGCGCTCAGCCCATACTTGCCGAAGGAGCAAGTGCGCTCCGAAGTCGCGGGTGGCGTCGCCGGCGGCATCGCCGGATCGGTGCTGCGCGGGATAATGGATAGTTAGGGATTGGCGGGCGCACCGCGGGAGCGGAGGAACGCGGCCGCCGGGAGAATCCAAGCACTGCGGAGAGATGGCCGAGCGGCTGAAGGCGGCGGTTTGCTAAACCGTTATACGATGTAAAGTCGTATCGAGGGTT